>JBDRVQ010000010.1 GCA_039801905.1 candidate division WOR-3 bacterium
AGGCGCTCCCTTACTGCCGCTACTGTATTAAATGCCAGAAGATTTTGGAAGCGAAGCAGGGCGAAAAATAGCCAATCGTTTTAATCTCCTTTTAGAATTAGAGTTTGATGGCGAAGGTTTCTTTGGCTGGCAGAAACAGCCAAAGAGAAGGACCGTCCAAGGAGAATTAGAAAAGGTCTTAGAAATAATCTTTCAAAAAAAGATTAAAACGACCGGTGTTAGCCGATTGGACCGGGGAGTTAGTGCTTTTTCTTTCTTCGTTAACTTCCAATGCCCGAAGGCTTTACCCCTGGCGAGATTAAAGAAGGCATTAAACTCCCTTTTGCCCCGGGATATCTATGTGAAAAGGATTGGAATAAAAGGAGATGATTTTTCTGCGCGCCGGGCAGCGAAGAGTAAAGTCTACGAATATCATATCTTCTTTGGTCGTTCCCCATTAAAAAGAGAGAGAGTCTGGGAGTTAGAATACAAAATTGACGAAGAAAAAATGAGAGAGGCTCTAAGTCTATTCTTAGGAAAAAGGGATTTTGCCCCTTTTGTTAAAAAAGAAGGAAAAGGGATTTGCGAATTGAAAGAGATAGAGGTAAAGAAAAGAGGAAAGGAGTTAATAATAAAAATTGAAGGGGACAGGTTTCTTTATAAGATGGTGCGGAGGATTGTTGGGGCATTAGTTGATTATGCCCGGGGAAAGATTACTAAAGAAGATATTATAAACGCCTTAGAAGGCAAACCCCACCGGCCATTTCTCACCGCCCCTCCTCAAGGATTATTTTTAAGAAAAGTTAAATTTTAATTTGCCTTTTTACAACAAAATTTGCCTAAATGCAACATTTTATTTTTTAACCTACCCTCTAATTCCCTAACTATTTAATTTTCAATAACTTAAAACTAAGGTAAAGAGCTATTCATTTTGGCACAGACTTTGCTTATTAACCTATGTATGAGAATATTAAAAGCAAAATCGGTTAAAAGAGGAAATGGGAAACTTTCTCTCTCCTATAAATTACTGGCGGCACCGAGCCAAGGACGAGAAAAAAATACCCCTCTGGTGCCCAAGGGTTATTTTTAGCGGAGGTGAAAGATGTTTAAGAAATTATTAGCAGTAGCATTAATTACAAGTTGTATGTTTGCACAAGGGGTAGAGAAGAAAGATGACACCCGAAATTCGGCGAACCCGAAAACCGAAGAAGAAACCTCTATGGGTTTTAAAGCCGGTATAGGAAATGGATTTTGTAATGTAGGGGTTAGTTATAATGACAAAGGGGAGATTTCTGTCTCAGGTGGTTGTGGGGGTATCCAAGGAACTGTCTACGGAAACCATAATAACGGCAACGTTGGGGGATGTATAGGCGTAGGAGCCGAGATTAGAACTGTTACTGGTGGGGTTGGTGGTTCAGTATCAGTTTGTGTAGATAAGGAAGAAGGACTGACTCGGAGAATTACAACAAGTGTTGGGCCTATTGAGTTTACTAATACTCTTCCAGTAAAGATTGAAAATGTTCAATATAAACCACCGACTAAAGAAACCAAGAGCGATTGGGATTATACAATAAAGAAATAAAAATGAGTAAGAAAATACGGAAGGATACAAAATGGCGGCACCGAGCCAAGGACGAGAAGAGATACCCTTTTGGTGCGCAGGGTATCAAGCAGGAGGGATAAAATGCGTAGATCAATTATAATTACAGCGATACTTTGCCTTTCAACAGTAGCGTGGGCACAAATTGTATGGGAAGATGGATTCGAATCTTACCCCGTCGGTCAATTTCCAAACCCACCTTGGATACCAAGTGGAAACGGCAACTCATCCGATTGTTATGTAGACAGTACCGTCAGATATGCTGGTGTTAAGTCCCTGAAACTTTATGGAGTTGTGGGTGCATTTTGGGGTGCGCTTGCTCATCGCCCATTACAAACATCGGCTCCTTATTTAATTGAATTTATGGTCAGAAATGGTTCGGAGCAAATTCCTCCGCAAGGACACCAAGGCCGTGGAGGTTTGTCTGTGCGTACCGGACCGGATTGGACATACCCCGGTAGAGATTTTCTTAGTTTTCATAAAAACGACACCATATATGGAATGAGAGGACCTCTCCAAACCTATTCCACTTTGACATGGTATAGAGTAAGAGTCAGATATGAAAGACCTAATCCTAACTCTGTCCGCGTAACTTATTGGATAAATGACGCAATGTATGGACCATTTGATGACACAGCGTTTTCCTACGAAAATGACCTTAACTATGTCGACCTTACCGTAGGTGCTGGAACTGCTTGGTTTGACGAGGTTAAAATTTTTGGAGAATCAGTCCAAAGGCAGGATATAGAAGCTTGCTTTACTCAGCAATGGGGAAGTAACTTTGCTCCAATCAATATCTTCGGAAAACCAGTTAATCAGGGGCAGAGTGTTCAAGCCAGACTTTGGCCAATTGACCCATCAGGGAATCCAGGCTATTTCAGGTATTTTAGAGATTTCTTTCCGGATTCAACCGACTTCTCATGGCGCACCCATCCAACTGGTAATCGCTGGGAACTGAACAAGAGTTTCATCTCAAGGATGTATAAAGGAGGATTGGCCGGATGGTGGGCACGGGACACGATTTGGGTTTTCGTCCAATTCGCGGGCGCGGAAGGATATCATCCAGGTTGTGCGGGATATGTTAGAGTCCGAGGGGATAGCTGGAGAATTTCGTCAGTGATTAGAGCTTGTATAGTAACACGAGGAGGAGGGTTCGGTTGGAGAGTAATTGGTGACACGCTCTTCGAATGGGAAGGTAGAGACGATGTCCCAGCAGCTGCCTGTCGTGAGGCAAATTGGCGGTTTTTAGTGGAGTTGGTAAGGCGGGAAGAAATGGGAATCAAAGCACCCAGTGAGAGAAGGAGAACGGAAGAAAAGGGTTCTCTTCACATCAAACCAAATCTTATCAATTCCGATGCGGTTATAGAGTTTACTGTTCCTTATCCTTCTCACATCAACTTGACAATAAGCGATATTTCTGGGAAAGTAGTCAGAAACCTTTCAGCCGGAGAAAAGATACCAGGTAGATACGGGATAAGTTGGGATGGTAAAGATGAAAGGGGCATCAATTTACCAGCCGGGACTTACTTTGTTACCTTGACTATCAATGGGACACTTCAAACTAAAAAAGCGGTAGTTATAAAATAACATACAGAGTTGGATAGAGGGCGAAGTTAGGGCGGGAGTTCTTCCCGCCTTAACTTATTCTTAAGATATTGACATTTAGGGGTTTTTATGTTTAAATCCAATTATGAGGGAAATTGGTCTTCCGTTAATTATTATTCTAATTCCTTTTACATTCGCCTATCCAAAAGATCTACCTTTCCAATTGAAAGAAATTTGGAGGGTAAATTATGGATTAAAACCTTATGATATGAACGGCGACGGTACCGATGAGTTTCTAAACAAGGACGGTCTTCGTATCAGGCTGATGGATAATAAACTCAAAATCATTTGGGATAGAAATTATCCTCCTTCGGGTTTTGAAAGTTTTTTGACCGGAGATTTCAACAAAGACGGATTTGATGAAATATTCGCTACTATTCGCAAGGAGTCAATTGATTTTATCACCGTCTATGATGGATCAAATATTCAATTGACGCCACCTTTTTCTACAATTACTAAGGAAGATAAAAAAAGGAACTACTGGTGGTACAGAGGTGCTCGTCCCTGTGGGCTTGTTGATGCTAATGAAGACGGTTTATTAGATATAATAGTTAATTTGAGTACATATTGGGGAAAGGGTTGGAGAGGTCTAGCAGTTTTTGATTTAAAAACTGGTAAAAAACTATGGGAGTATTTAGTTGGTCCGATGGTAGGCGAAACATTTGTTGAAGATTTGAATGGTGACGGAAAACCGGAGATCTTTTTTGAAACGTCAGCCCTCTCTAACGGAGTATATGCCGACAATACTGATGATTTTCATACTTATGTAATTGTTTTAAATAATAGAGGCAAACTTCTATGGCAAAAAGAAATCGGCGGTTATTTTTCTCGTACCTTTTTGCGAGTTTCGGATTTGGATTTGGATGGGAATAAAGAAATCGTAGTCGCTTTAAGAACTATCCGACAGGTTGAAGAAAGTGACTCATTAATGATTTTTGACGGCGCTGATGGAAAAGTTAAGAAATCTATAAAAATGGGTAGTTTTATGGGATTGGAATGTGCTGATTTAAATCAAGATGGAAAAGATGAGATTGTTGCTGGCAATCGAGATGGTGAATTAAGAGTCTTTGACCAAAACCTTAGTGTAATTTCTTCTTTTCGTAACCCAGGCGGGATAGAATTAAAATCGGTCTTTGATACCGACGGCGATGAAAAACCGGAAATTTTTATTGTTACCGCAGATAGAAGGTTAGTAGTATTGAATGGGCGATTGAAAGAAATTGCTGAAGCAGAAATACCTATTCCTTTGAATTTTGACGATTACAACACTGAGGTAAGAGTGTCACCTGTAAAGGAAGGGATAAAGAGAAGAATCTTGTTAGGATACCCTAAAGAAGAAATGCCAGAATTAACACTCTTAGAATTGGTTCCAGCCTTCGTTGCACCTATTCCTATAATTCCTACCGTCCTTCTAATCATTTTTGGTATTACAATTATAACACTTGCTTATCTTTATGTCAGCAAGATAATCATTCATAAAATCCAATTTCCAACAACTAATTTGTTGGAAAAGGCAAAAGAGGGATATATCATTCTGAATAAAAAAGGAAAGGTTTTGTTTGCTAATGAGACCGCTGTGAGGATTTTGGAAATTGAGAATTTGGTGGGAGCAAAGTTAAGAGAAAAATTAATCCCAGAGATAGCGGAAATAATAGAGAAAGATGAGGGACAAATAACCATTAAAAAACCAGAAGGGGAAATAGTTTTGGCTTTCAAAAGAAGTGAAAGCAAACAAGGATTTCTAATAAGAATTGAAGATATAACCAAAGCGGAATCCTTAAAAAGAATTGAAGGTTGGGCGCCAGTAGCACAAAAATTAGCACACGGTATTAAGAATCCACTCTCAACTATTTTAGGAGCGGTTGAACAGATTGAAATTAAATGCGAAGACGAAAAGATTAAGAAATACCTCGGCTATATTAAAGATGAAGTTACAAACTTAAAGAAAATGGCTGATGCCTTTATGCGCTTTACGAAAATAGTACCACCAGTTTTAGTACCCAAAAGTATCAACGAGGTCATTAAAAAGGTAATAGGAAAATACGAGACAGGACTTGCGGAAAATATTACAATAAAATGCGAACTGGATGGAAAATTACCCCTCATTAATTTTGACGAGGAGGGAATCTCTAATGCCCTGAATATAATAATTGAAAATGGAATTGAGGCAGTGATAGCAAAGGGAAAAGTAAATAGAGAGGAAGGAGTTGGTATATTGAAGATAAGAACCTTACCAATTGAGAAATTAGAAAAAGGTATTATAAAAGAATATGTGAGGATAGAAATATCAGATACCGGCACCGGAATTCCGGAGCGATATTTGGAAAAGGTCTGTGAACCTTATTTCACCTATAACAAACCCTTAGGAACGGGTCTTGGTTTAACCTTGGCAAAAAAGATTATAGAAGACCATAAGGGTTATATTGAAATTCATAGCAAGGAAGGGGTCGGGACTGAAGTTAATGTCTACTTGCCTCTCGGCTAAATAGAATGAAAGGAAAAATTCTTATTATTGATGATAACGAAAGATGGCGAGAGGTACTGGCTGATATTCTTTCCTCGGAAAATTATGAAGTTTTAGAAGCCGGAGAAGGAGAAGAAGGGATAAAAATGGCAAAAGAGAATGAGATAAATCTTATTCTCCTTGACCTCCGTCTTCCTGACATACCGGAAAACGACGAATTTAAGGTCTTGAAGGAAATAGTAGGGATAAAGCCTTCTCTTCCGATTGTAATGATTTCCGAATTTGGAACGATTGAAAAGGCAGTTCTTGCTACAAAACTCGGTGCCTACGATTTTATTGAAAAGCCCCCGAACCGAGAAAAGATCTTATTGACAGTGAGAAATGCCTTGGAAAAAGAGAAGATGGAGCGGGAGATTACTCTGCTGAAAGAAGAGGTTTTTAAGAGATATCGGATGATTGGGGTATCAAAGGAGATGATGAATATTTTTACCCTCATTGAAGATGTGGCTCCAAGGAAGGTAAGTGTGCTCATTACTGGGGAGAGTGGTGTGGGTAAGGAATTGGTTGCCCGGGCGATTCATAACCGGAGTGAGCGAAAGGATAAGCCATTTGTCAAGATAAACTGTGCGGCAATCCCTGAAGGGTTAATTGAGAGTGAATTGTTTGGCTATGAGAAGGGGGCTTTTACTGATGCCAAGATGCAAAAGAAAGGGAAATTGGAGTTAGCAGATGGCGGAACCTTATTCTTAGACGAAATCGGGGATATGAGTCTATCCACCCAGGCAAAGTTATTAAGGGTCTTAGAAGAGGGAGAATTTGAGAGGCTCGGTTCAATTGACATCTTAAAGGTGGATGTGCGGGTGATTGCCGCTACCAATAAAAATTTGGAAAAGGAGATGGCGGGTGGGAAATTTCGGGAGGACCTATTTTATCGGCTGAATGTGATAAGTATCTATATCCCACCTTTAAGAGAGAGAAAGGAGGATATTCCCGTGTTAGCGGATTATTTCCTTAGTGTCGCCTGCGAAGAAAACGGTATCCCAAAGAAAACTCTCACTTCGGATGCGATTGAGTTCTTGAAGAGTCAAACTTGGAAAGGGAACTGTCGGGAGTTGAAAAACTTAATTGAGAGGGCGGCGATTCTTATTCGGACGAGTGAAATAAGTTTTAAGGATTTGATAAAGGTTATGGAAACAGGTTATGGACCAAAGGCTTCGGATGTTGAGAAGTCTTTGAGAGAGGCACGGGATGAATTTGAAAGAAGATATATCTTAGAATTACTCTCTAAGTATAATGGAAATTTGACCAAAACCGCAGAGGTATTAAAGATTCATCGGGCACATCTTTTCCGGCTGATGAAGCGATTGGGTATTAACCACACGTCCAATCAGGATTAATCCTGAAATTTCGTCTCCCGCCTTTTTGCGAAAATGGGGAAGGAAAACTAAGAGGATTCTAAGAACCGCCGGGCGAAGTTTAAGGCATCTTCTAAGTTATTGAATACGTAAGTCTCTTCCTCCTTTCCTAATCTCTTAATCTCAATCCCAATCTCTCCTCCCTGGGCAAACGCAGAGTCAATTATTCGGTCAATCTCTTCCCAAAGTTCAGGTAGATTATCAGTCGTCTCTTTCCAAGGTTCCAATTCTTCGTCCGCTCCTTTTACCACTTCCTGTCCGTAGATTTTAGAGAGGAGGGCGATAACCTTCGCCATCACCTTCAATTGCTGTTTCTGGAATTCCTGAGATGTGGAAATAATCGGCTGGCGGGTTCGGACAATCCATCCGTTCTCTGCCTTTTCTATCTCAACAATTTTATTACCTGACATCACTTCTTCTTTAATGAGGCAGGGCAGGCTCACCCGTCGGAAGCGCGGAAGCCTGCGGGGAAGGAGGTTAAATGAGAATGCGGCTTCCGATATTCCCCTTTCCTGCCTCAGTTCTTGTATTATAAGAGATAAAGTTTTTCTGTCAATATTCCATTTTACTTTTAGTTTTTGGCTCTTTTAGAGGAGAGGCGAGGAGGGAAAGGAGGGTGGCAGAGAGGAGGCAGGAGATGGGGTGGAAGGAGGGAGAGAAGAGATTGGGATTAAGGGTAGGAGAGGAGGGGAAAAAGGAAGAATAGATGAAGGTGGGGAAGAAAGGAGGAGAGAGAAAGGATGAGGGATTAGGGGAGAGATTGGGGAAAAATTTGCTCCTTTTTATCCCCTAAGGATGCCGTAGAGGGAACTGACCCCCATCTTTCTTAAAAAATGAGTTTAAGTTATTGAAAATTAGAGACTTAAACCATTTTCGCCCTTAAATAAAAATTATCTGGTCAGATAATTTTTTGTACTGCTTATAGAGATCGTATCCACCGCAAAAAGTTGAAAGGCTAAAAGATACTCCTCCGGTCTCATACCATTCAATTTCTTATCCAACCATCCGCCAGAGACGAGACCTCGCTTCGCGTGTACGCAAGGAGAAATAAACTCATAGAAGATGGCGATAGGTTTCACTTGGCAAGGTCAAATCATCAACTATAAATTTGGCATCAATTTGCATCGTCTCAAAGGGTTGTAATAACGATGGCCAGTTTTGCGAATGGTTAGTTTCTTTCTTAGGAGTTAACTCCTGAGATTTTTATAAAATCCATATTTTCTATCGCCGGATGGTTTTATTAATTTGTAAGCGATGGGATTTATCCCTAAGACCCTCTTTCCCTTATAAGTCAGGCGGTTTTTGAGATATTTTCCGGTTTAGAAATAAACTTCTAATATCTTTTTTGGGGCGAGAATTTGGTCTATTTTAACCAAGACCTTTTAAGATGGATTTAGCCATAAAAAGATTTTGGTAGTCGACTCTTTTGAAAAGCCTCTTGGAGGATTCCTACTTATAGTGGTCATGATCACTGTTAACACTTGCACCCGAGAGTTGACTAAAACTTTATTTTTATTAGAATTTTCTATGGTGCTGTTATTTCTTTGCCACCTCTTTCTTTTTATCCCAATTGAAAGTTGGGTCAACGAACCGATTGAAGAGTTGCGACTCCGGGGTGAGATTTCTCCCAAATTTGCCCATACGATGCCTTACCTCTCAGACGGGATGATTGGAGATTTAGAAGAGAGAATAGGAACTTTCTCCCCAACCGAAAAGATTTTGGCACAAAGGGTCATCTCTTACTTAAAGAAGGATTTTTCCGGCAAGGTCTCTTTCCTTTCCGATACCCTCTTCCGCTCTTTCCAATCTTTGGGAATAAGGAAGAATTTTTCCCATTTTACTTTCTCTTTTGAAGGGGTGGGGAAAATTGGAAAGTCTTTTGAGTACCCCGCCCTTTCTTGGGATAGTATCTATGGGATTGATTACCGGAGAGGCTATGGTCTATTAAAAGGAAAATCTTTTACCTTACTTCTTGGTCGGGAGCCAATCCGCTGGGGTCAATCTCTTTTAATCTCCGGTACTGCGCCACCCTTTAACCTTCTTTTGGCTAGTGCTGAGTACAAAATTTTGAAGGGTAGTTTTCTCTTTTCTCCTTTGGATCCCTATACCATTGATACAAGCCGATTCTTTTCTGCCCACCGCTTAGAATTCTCCCTTTTCGGGAATAAACTCCTTTTTGGTTTAAGTGAGGCGGTGGTCTTTTGCCGGCAAGAACTCCTCCAGGGTGCCGCCTATCTCAACCCTTTCAGCCTTTATCGCTTAAATGAATATAACTACCATTACGGAAATAAGAGATTGGGTCTCATCCCTTTCAATGATGACCTTTACTGGGATTTTGATTTTGCTTATTACCTACCTAAAAAATCTCTCTTTGGTGAGATTTTGCTTGACGATTTGAGTTTCATTGATGGCTTCCCCCCGGGTTTTATCAAGGATTTGACTAATTCCGGACCTTTCGGTTTCTCTTTGGGGATAAGAATCGTAGATTTTCCCTTTCGCCCCTCCTACTCTCTATTCCAATACACGAGGGTAAATTCTCATACTTATTTCCACTTTGAGAAGAAAAACTACTATCTCTATATGGGTTATCCGATTGGCCATCCGAAAGGACCGGATTTTGATGAGATTTATTATAAATTTTTATATCACTTAAACCAAAATTTTGATGGACATCTCTCTCTATTTTACCAGAGGCGCGGAAGGACAAAATTGGCTTTTGGAGCAGAAGTTCCGCCGCGGAATTGTTTCCTTTGGGTAAAGGAGGGAGAAAAACCAGAGAAGTCCTTCTCCTTCCTTTTGGGTACGCAATTTTTCTCTTTACCTTTTCTCACCCTCCGAGGGGAATTTGGCTGGGAATGGGTATTTAATTACAAATTAAGGGCAGGAGAGAAGAGAAACTTTCCCCTTCTCCGGATAGAACTTGGCCTTTCTTTCTGATGGAAAAAGGTTTTTAAAATTTCCCTAATTGGTAATCGGTGAGAAGAGATTCGCTAATAATTTTATTAGCCCAAAGATTTCTCTCCCCCAATCTCTTGGCATTTTCGGTTAAGTGGAGAGAGAGCTTTTTATCTCTTAAAATCTTTTTTACCATCTCCCCCACCTCTCTCATATCCTTCACCCAAACTGCGGCACCGTTCTCTTCTAAGAATTGAGCAAATCTTATATCCTGGTAGGCACCCCCAGTCGGGGAGAGTAAGATGATTTTTTTGCCTAAGGCGCAGGCTTCGCTAATTGTTCCCGAACTGGGCTTGGTGATAATAATGTCGGCAATCGCCATCAACTCAAATATCTCCTCTACCCGCCCGAAAGGGATAAGGGCAAGTTGAGGATAAGTTTTTGCCAATTTTTGGTAGTCTAAAAATTTTTTCCTATTTTCCCCACAGACCACCATTAAGGATACTGACTCTTCGCTTCTCCCTATTGATTTAATTACCTCTTCAAAGTTTACCATTTTACCCAAAAGACCAGCCATTAAAAGGAGGCAAGGTTTATCTTCGGGAATTTGCCATTTGCTTCTCAATTCAGGGAGGGCTTTCCCCTCTATTTTTTTAAAACCTTCCCGCAGCGGGAGACCTGAGAGAATAATCTTTTCTTTAGGGATATCCCATCTTATTAACTCTTCCCTCGCTTTTTCGTTCGGAACATAGTAGCGGTCCACTTCCTTTTCCACCCAGAGTTGATGAATTAAAAGGTCAATCACCACACTATAAAAAGGACAAGAAAACCATCTCTTAAAGAAAGGGGCACAGATGTTTAATTCGGGTTGGAAGGAGATGATGAGTGATGGTCGGTTTTTCCGGAGGAGAAAACTTTTGCTGTGGGAAAGCCCAATCGTCAACTTTAACGTTTTCCGGTAGAGATGAGAAAAGACCGAGTTGGGTCTGGTTAATCTTTTTCCACCGGCGCGCCAGAGAGAAGGGAAATACAAATCGCAAAATCGTCCAAAAGAATCAAAGAGAGCGAGGGTTCGGGAAAAAGAGAAGAGATTGACCACCAGGGGTTGAAATTGGGGGAAATATCTTCCTAAGTATTGAGCCAAGGCAGAAGCGGGATATTTATGCCCCCCTTTTTTTGAACTATAAATCAACCAAATATCTTTCACTTCCCGGTGGAGCCAAATCCCTTTTTCCCCCTTTTAGTCAGAGAGAGTCTCTTCACTTCCTGCCATTCAATAGGGAGGACCTGGGAGAAAATAATCTGGGCAATTCTTTCTCCCTTTTTAATTAGAAAATCCTTCTCACCGATGTTAAAAAGGATAACCTTAATCTCCCCCCGGTAGTCGGGGTCAATCGTGCCCGGACTATTAAGCACTCCGATGCCGGATTTTGCCGCTAAACCGGACCGGGGTCGGATTTGCGCTTCCACTCCCGGAGGAAGTTCAATGGCAATTCCCGTACCGACAATACCATAAGATTTTGCCTTAATTATCTTCTCTTCCGCGGCAAAGATATCTAAACCAACGGCGCCTGGGGTTTTATATTCCGGGAGGGGAACATCAGATAGTCTTTTAATCTTAACCTTCACCCTTTCCATCCTGCCATTCCGCTTCAAAAACGAACCACTGAGTGGGATGTTCTCTTATCCAACCTTCTATCCTTTGGCTAATCAGTTTCGTTAACTCCTCTACGTCCTGTTCAAAATTTCCAGTCGGATGATAGGTAATTTCCCCTTCCGTAACAAGATGGTAGAAATACCTTTCTTTCTTCTCTTTCCTCCCCGATAGGAAGAAAGGGGAGGTAGAAAGGAGAACATAGCCCGGAATAATCGGTACCCCATATTTGAGGCTAAAATAGGCAGGACCTTTTGGGAAGACTCTCATCTTACCGAAGAAAGGGACTAAAACCCCTTTTTTCGAAAGGCTCCGGTCCGCTAAAAAGACAACTATCCTTCTACTTTTTATGGCAGAGAGCAATTTTCTCGGTTGATTATAGGGAATTACCTCCAAACCAAAGCGGGAGCGGTAATAGTTATAAGTGGCAAAAAGTTTTTCTTGGATCGGCTCGACAATTACCGAGAGGGGAAGGCCAATCTTAGCTAAAAGGATGCCACCCAACTCCCAATTGCCAAAATGGGCGGTGAGTAAGATTACCCCTTTGCCTTTCTTTTCTGCTCGGCGCAAGGTGGTAAGGTCAAAACGGCAATAGGGTAGAATTTTATTAACTAAGGTTGGGCTCTGAAGAAAATGGGCGATACAGAGTCCAAAGTTTTGAAATAATCGGAAAGATAAACTCTTAGAGTTTTTCCCGGTGATGTATAAGAGATTTTTTTCAATTCTCCGCCGTTGGTTCTTTAAGAGGAGAAAGGCTAAGGTGGAGAAGAGAAAGGCGAGTGCCTTTACTACCCAAGGTGGGGAAAAACTCCCAAAAATGGTAGCGAGGCGCATAAGAAATCTTTTAATCATCGCCTTCTTTGCTTAGACCGAATCTCTCCCCTTGAGATAAAGGATCCGTCCGCAGTAATCGCAGTAGTAGAGTTTTTCTCTTCTTCCGATTTCTAAGATAATTTGGGGAGGGATGGGATTGAAGCAGGCGGAACATCTTTCCTCAATAATCTCTGCTACCGCCACTCCTCCTTTTTTCGTCCTTATCCTTTCATAAATAGCGAGGTAAGTAGCATCCAATTGAGAAATAAAGGAGGCCCTCTCTTCTTCCTTCTCGGCACGTCTTTTCTTCGCCTCCTCTTCCTCCTTTTTTAAAGAGGCAATTTTTGCCTGGGTCAACTTTTCCAATTCTTGTAAATCGCGCTCTAAAACCTTCTCCTCTTTTTCCGCCACCTCCATCCCTTCTAAGATAAGGATTAATTTATCTTCAATTTCTCCTTTTAATTTCTTCTGATTTTCAATCTCATTAAGAAATGCCTTATACTGCTCATTACTCTTAGCGGAATAGAGTTGTACTGAATATTGTTTTAACTTCTCCTCACATTCTTTTAGGTCAATCTCCTTCTCCTTATAAGACTTTTTTAAGTTTAGAATTTCCTTCTTTTTTTCTTCTAACTTCTTAGCCGCTTCTTTTTGGGAAAGGAGTAACCCTTCGATCTTTTTGGGAATTTCTTCTTCTTTTTTATTAAGGGTGTCAATTTCACTATCCAGTTGTTGGAGTTGCCATAACTGGGACAGGATGTCAGCCATGGTGAATGGGCGATACCCGATTTGAACGGGTGACCTCTTGCATGTCAAGCAAGCGCTCTAACCAAGACTGAGCTAATCGCCCGAACATACTTTTAATAATAATAAATTTTTTTATCTTGTCAACCACCGATATCTCTTCTCCCTGCATAATGCTCTGAGAGCCTAAATTGATAAATGTCAAGAAATTAACTATACTTCCAATTCTTTATCCGGGAAGGAACCCTTCAAATTTCGTCTCCGAGAATGGCTACCGGGATGTTGTTCGGGAAAAAGATACCGCGGGCAATTCCGAAATTTATTATTACTGCTTAGATATAAGAAGTCCACCAGTAAATATCAGCCGAACTTTGGGAAAGTCTTATTTCTCCTCAATTGTCGTTGGGATCTCTCCCTATTCCAATGGGATCCATATTGTCTGGACCGACTCCTCTTTTGGTCCTTCAAGGATTTACTACCGAAGATTTGATGGCGATACCTACCAAATAAGTAGTTTTGCCCAAATGAAGACCGCTCCTACCCAACGATTGGCCCTTTTGAAGGCAGGGTCTATGTTTTTTGGCAGTCTTATTCACCAACCGCCCTTTTCCCCTATCGGCTCTATGCCCGCTACTTAGAAAGGGATAGTTGGTCTCCTATAGTTCTTGACAGTTTTCCTAATCCCCTCTTGCCCCCTTCTGCATATCCCGCATTCGTGGGAGGTACTCTGCCACTTTTCCCGCATATCTCTTCACTTAAAAAGAGAATAACTTTACCCTCTTCATCAGTGGTAAAGGTTTTAATTTCACCGTTAAATTTTAAGAGGATATTCTCAGAGGGAATGGGGCTTTTGAGGGTATCTGTAAGTTTAAAGACAAAAGGGATTTGTGCTAATTCCTCATAATCAGAAAAGAGTCCGGTTTTGATTAATGCGGTGGCGAACTCTTTTAGTTTAAGTCCTCTTCCCTCTTCCATCTTCGCCTTCTTAAACTCTTTAACTCCTTTTGGCGGGCAAACTAAAAATAGACAGGAAAAGAGAAAAAGGGAATTGAAAAAGCGAGTCATATAACCTCTTAAATACCGTGTCCGATATTTATGGACAATGGATAACCATTTTCAATAGCGGAGGCGATAACACGTCCCATTTCCTAAAGAAAAGGAGCAGGAAGTGATAAGAGGTTCGTCGTTTATTCTTCTGAAAGTGTGAAGTATTTTAAGACGTCGTGATTTCTATAATACAAGTTATTTAATATCAATAACTTAATGAGAGGCTATCGGCTTTTAATTCGGGTGATTATCTTTTCAATCCGATTTGCCAGTTCTCTATTCTCTCCATTTTCTATAGGCATGAAAATTACTGTTGTGAGATATGTAAATAATAGAAAAACCTCCTGCTACTTTTTTATTCCTCCCTTAACTTAAAAATTATCACTTTCTTCCCACTCGCTACTGCTAATAATTCTTTAGCCGGCGAAAAATCGAAGGAAATGACTCCGTCTGGAAATTCTTTTTCACCGAGAAGGAGCCAACCGTCTCTGCTCCAGACTCTAATATACCCACTTCCCCAAAAGCAAGGTTCGTCACTAGTAAAGAGAAGATTTCCTTTGGAGGAGAATTTTACAGCACTAATTACGGGACCGCGATGGTTTAGGGTTTTTACCTTGGAGAAGTTCTCTAAACTCCATATCTCTATTGATTTTCTCACCCCAATTGCTATGAGTTTTCCATCAGGGGAAATTGAAGTGGCACCGATGAAATCTTTAAATCCTTTCAAAGTGGTAATTTCTCTAAATGTGATAGGTTCCCAAATTTTTATCAACCGGTCTGAACCACCTGTAGCAACAATCCCTTGATTGGAGGAGAGAAAAACTGTACCTCTATGTCTCGTCAGGGTTTTTCTTTCCTTTGATAGTATATTCCAAACTACTACTTCACCCTTCCCATTTCCCGTTATGAGACAAGAAGTATCTACGAAGAGAACCGCCGTCACTTTATCTTCTGATTTAAGAGTCTTCTCAACTTTCCAATCAATAGTGCGCCATAACTTAATTCCACTATCATTTCCTCCGGAGGAGAGAAATTTTCCGTTAGGGGAGAAGGAGAGAGTATTAATTCCCCCTGGGTGTGCCTTGAGGAGAGCAATCTGATTAAACTTCTCACTTTCCAAAACCTTTATCACTCCATCCTCTCCTCCGGCTACAACATATGAGCCGTCGGGTGTGAAGGAAACAGCGTTTACCCTTTTAGAGTCTCCTATTAATTCTGTAACTTTAACGAAAATGAGTTTCTCCTTATTTATTATCAAAAAAAAGAGAAGAAGTTTAATCATTAAAGCCTATTAGTGTTGTCTCTGAAGCCAATCTGGGAAACAAACTGTTACCTCGTGCCACCCGCTATGACCGTGCGACACCTCACAGGAATGACCCCAGCGCCATCGTCTTTCATCAATGTTTGGTTCTTCACCCGCAACGAACTTATCAACTATGGACCTGCTTATTCCATTTTCGTCGGCAATCTTATAGAGGATTTCGATTAACTCCTTTTGAGAGGTTTCTTCTTTCGGATGAGTGAGCAAAAAGGTCGCTCCTTGTAGCAAGATAGAATAAAGATCTTTCGGGCTCCCCTCTTCCATCTCTTTCTTAACCGTGGCAAGCGCCTCATTAACTTTTTCTTTCGCCTTCTCAATATCGCCTTCAAAGATTACGAGGTCAAATCCATCTTCTAATTCTTCCATAACATTGATCCAGATACTCTCTCTATCAGCAAAGCTTGCGTAACCATAGCGCCCATGAAGAAAACATAGGGTACCATAGAGGAAAGATGCAGCCCGGATATTACCATTAAATTGTGAAGGGATTGATTCTGGAGGACTCCCGCGCAAAGTACATATTATTGGGGATTGTTGCGCAGGGGCAGTTAGAGTAATGAAGATTAAAAATATAAATAAAGTTGCTCTTAGGCTTATCTTCATCTTCCCTCCTTTTTTTCTAAGTTTTCTTTCCATTTATTTGGGTCGCCTAACTTAAAAAGTCTCCTAATCTTTTTATATAGTTTAGGTGGCAAAGTCTTCCTCATCTTTAATAAGAAGCTAATGTCATTTCTTAAAATCCCTCCCCATAATTTTTCTACCTTCTCGCTCGCTCTTCTGATTTTGATTTCGTCTATCTCTTCCGCCTCCATAAGTTTTGTAAGATTCTCATATTCTCTCTCTTTTTCTCTTGTAAGGCTATCTTTAACTTTTAGCATAGTTTCAAGATACCACTTGATTCTTGCCGTTTGAGTATCTGACAATCCGTAAAATCTAAGGCTCTCCGCATTCGGCCATTCATGGATGAAACCACAAGCGGTTAGTTTAGAAGAGAAAAAGAGGGCCGCTACTAAAATAACAGCGAATGAATGAAGAGTTTCATAAGCCCTCCATTTTTAACTCCCTAACATATAATAATACAAAATTTTTCCATTTTGTCAAAAGGTGATTTTTATAATACAAGTTATTTAATATCAATAACTTAATGAGATGCTATCGGCTTTTAATTCGGGTGATTATCTTTTCAATCCGGTTTGCCAGTTCTCTATTCTCTTTCATCATCTCCTCTATCTTTTCGCAGGCATGAATTACGGTTGTGTGGTCTTTGCCATTAAAGATGGCACCAATCTCTTTCAATGGTAGGGCTAATAATTTTCGGAATAGATACATCGCTACTTGCCTTGGTAATGCTACTCTTTTTGTCCGGCTGGAAGAGAATAATTCCTTCTTAGAAATAGAAAATTCATTAATTACCTCCTCAATTATCTCCTCTCCTTGGCACTCCTCTTTTTGGGGTAAAAGGTCTTTCAAAATCTCCTGGGCAGTTTTTAGGGTTATATTATCCCCGATGATTGACCGATAGGCAATCAGCCGGATCAAAGCCGATTCTAACTCCCGAATATTTGTTTTTATCCTTTCGGCTATCAGTTGGTAAATTTCCGGGGAGAAGAAGCAATTTTCTTGTTCTGCCTTCTTCTTCAAAATTGCGATCCTTGTCTCAAGGTCTGGTGGTCCAATATCACAAACCAAGCCTGAGCCAAGTCTTGAAGCCAACCTTTCTTCTAAGGTCGGGATTTCTTTTGGTGGGCGGTCGGAAGTGAATACTATCTGCTTCCCCAGGCTTTGAAAATGATTGAAGGTATGGAAGATCTCTTCCTGAAGGCGTTCTTTACCTATAAGGTAATGGATGTCATCAAGAAGGAGAAGGGATACTTCGCGATATTTGGTTTTAAATGCCATAGCCTTTCCTTCCTGAAGGGATTGAATAAAATCTAAGAAGAAATTTTCACAAGAGGTGATATAAATCGCTTCATTGGGATACTCCTTCTTTCGGTAATTGCCAATCGCGTGCAACAGATGGGTCTTTCCTAAGCCAACCCCTCCATAGATAAATAATGGGTTAAAAGAACCTAAATCCTCCGCCACCCTCTTTGCCGCGGCACAGGCAAAGCGATTTGATTCCCCAACTACGAAATTTTCAAAGGTATATCGTGGATTGAGGAAGGAGATTTTCTTTTCCGAAGGAAAACTTTCTTTTACTTGGACGAAAGAAACTCCTTTTTCTTCCTTGGTAATTTCGTAATTCTTTGTTTGATATTTGATTTCACATTCTTTAAGGCCAGAGATTTTGAAAGCCTCCCTTATTAAGTCGGAATGATATTCTTCAAGCCATTCCGAGAAAAATAAATTTGGCACTTCTAAAACTACTTTGCCGTCTATTATCTCTTTTAGGGAGATAGGTAGAAACCAGGTATTAAAAACATCCTCAGAAGTATTTCCCTTTATGTACTCAAGAGCTATTTTCCATATCTCTTTTTTATCAAGCATAGTTAAGTAATTTTATCCACAAGATTATCCACATACCAAATAAATTAAGTTTCCAATTTCCAAATACTTATTTCTTTTTGCCATTTATCCACATTCACTCCTCTTTCTCTTTCCTTGAATATCCTTAGGGATAAATTAAACTACATTTTTTATGGAATGTCAATAGGGATATATTTCTTTTTGATGGAAGGAAGGGTAAATTTTTTGAATTCTTTTATTTTTTTGGTTGTTTCATGTGAAACAAAAAAGAGATGCGTGCTCAGGTTAAGTTTGTTAAAATAGTCTGATTCTAATTAAAAGGAGGTGATCCAGCCGCACGTTCCCGTACGGCTACCTTGTTATGACTTCGCCCCAGTCACTCGCCCTACCTTGGGTCCGCAAAAGCGGAACTTCGGGTATTGCGAGCTCCCATGGCGTGACAGGCGGTGTGTACAAGGCCCGGGAACGTATTCACCGCACCATGCTGATGTGCGATTACTAGCGATTCCATCTTCACGCAGGCGAGTTGCAGCCTACGATCCGAACCATGCCCACTTTTCTGGGATTTGCTCCCTCTCGCGAGGTCGCCGCCCATTGTAGTGGGCACTGTAGGACGTGTGTAGCCCTGGGCATAAAGGCCATGATGACTTGACGTCATCCCCACCTTCCTCCCGGTTGCCCGGGCAGTCCCCTTAGAGTGCTCCCGAATTATCGGGGTGGCAACTAAGGGCGGGGGTTGCGCTCGTTGCAGGACTTAACCATACACCTCACGGCACGAGCTGACGACAGCCATGCAGCACCTGTGTCGGCTCCGGAAAAAATCCGGTCGCTCCCCTTTCGGGTCGCTACTACCGACATGTCAAGCCCAGGTAAGGTTTTTCGCGTAGCATCGAATTAAACCACATCCTCCACCGCTTGTGCGGGCCCCCGTCAATTCCTTTGAGTTTTAGCCTTGCGGCCGTAGTCCCCAGGCGGTGGGCTTAACGCGTTAGCTGCGACACCGGGTCTCCCCAATGTCTAGCCCACATCGTTTAGGGCTGGGACTACCGGGGTATCTAATCCCGTTTGCTCCCCCAGCTTTCGTGTTTCAGCGTCAGGAACATTCCAGAGGGCTGCCTTCGCCATCGGCGTTCCTCCCGATATCCACGCATTTTACCGCTACACCGGGAGTTCCACCCTCCTCTCCTGTCCTCTAGATTTGCAGTATCCATCGCCGTTCCCCGGTTGAGCCGGGGAATTTCACAATGGACTTGCAAATCCGCCTACACACCCTTTACGCCCAGTAATTCCGGACAACGCTTGCCCCCTACGTTTTACCGCGGCTGCTGGCACGTAGTTAGCCGGGGCTTCCTCTGGAGGTACAGTCATCTCAGAGGATTATTAGTCCTCTGAGACATCTTCCCTCCTGACAGGGGTTTACAACCCGAAGGCCTTCATCCCCCACGCAGTGTCGCTGGGTCAGGCTTTCGCCCATTGCCCAAATTTCTAGACTGCTGCCTCCCGAAGGAGTCGGGGCCGTGTCTCAGTCCCCGTGTGGCCGGTCACGCTCTCACGCCGGCTACCCGTCATAGGCTTGGTGAGCCGTTACCTCACCAACTACCTGATGGGATAAGGACCCCTCCCTGAGCGGTAGCATGCAAGCAGAGGCCACCTTTACTCAATAGGACATGCGTCCCATTGAGACTATGGGGGATTTTATCCCCCTCTCAGGGGCAGGTTATCCTTATATTACTCACCCGTTCGCCACTGACTTATCACGGTATTGCTACCGTAATAAGTCCGTTCGACTTGCATGTCTAAGACACACTGCCAGCGTTAGTCCTGGGCCAGGATCAAACCCTCCAAGCGAAACACCTCATCCTGAGCACGCATCCCAATTTTCCAAGGAGCAACTTATATATAAAAATAATAATAAGAAAATTGAATTTGTCAAGGGAGAATTTTTATCTATCAAGGAGAGTAATCCATTATTAAAAACCGTGAAAAAACCCTAATATACTATTAACTTCTTATTTTTTCTATACCCATCCGTGGCAGGAAGCAAAAAGTATATACCCTTAGGTAATCTCTTTACCAGAAGACAGTCTTCTAAAATCATCTTCCCAAAAGCATCGTAAATCCGGAATTTGGCATTCCTTGCTGAAAAATTGAAAATCTTTTCAAAGTTTTTCTCCCTACCTAATAGAAGTTGCTTCCTAATCTCTTTTCCCTCCTTAATACCTGTTTCTGAAAAACCGAGACGGATATTTGGGCGATTATAACTGGCATAACCGCTTCCCGGAATTCGGGCATCGCTCACATTTCTTCTCACCCGAAAATTAGGAGAGGTTGAAGTATAATACCACATTGGAGAATTCCCGTGAGTGCCAACTTGGAACCCTTTAATGATTAATATAAGAAGGTTACCCTCATTAGAATAGTAAAAGGGAGTTGGGAAAAAAATATAATTCCAGCCAGTGTCTAAATTTGGCCACTCCCCATTCCAAACCAATACCCAGGGTTCAGGTGGGGAATTCGGTATTAGTCCGTCACTTAGGGTAGTGGCGGTTGTCTCTCTCATATAAATTTTTACGCTTTCTATTGTCAGACCAAAAGTAGCCCAGGTATGAAATCCCATACCGATGATGTCTCCTGCCCTATCTATTTCTGATTGGAGATATATCCCTTCCCAGATAGAATAGTTAAAATATCGGCAAAACGGCCAGTATTCCACTCCGGTTCCGTTGCCAATCTCTATCCATATTTGATTAGCCTTTATCGGTAGAGGGACAATATGGATGCTTACTAAAAAAGCGGTAGAAAGAATTAACTTTTTAATCATAATTTAAAAATACTGAAAATTAAAAAAATGTCAACTCTTCAGTCCAAACGTTAAAAGTGAGCATGATTACGGTAGGATTCTAACCGCTGGGACCACTCCAAAGGATTTTTTAAGCAAAAGAGAAGGGATTGGCTAAAAAAGGGAAAATTTAGTGTCAGAAATTGGGGGGTATTTCCGTATTTATTATATAGGGCTATGAAGAAGTTAAAAGAAGTTATTAAGGTAAGTGATTGGGTTCTAATCCCAACCCTTAAAATTTTGGAGGTCCTATCGCCATAGAGTAATTGAGAGTAAAAGATAATAAAAAGGAGGAAAAAGAGAAGGAGGGGATTACTTTTATAAAAAGGGGTGTAGCATACAGGGGATGGCATCGGGGATTTAATGGAAGAGATAATAGAAGTTCTAAGAAAAGGCTTAATCTTAGACTTAATCGGAGATTTAATAAAGGGTTTAATTGAGAATTTAATAAATAGTCTAAAAGAGGGTATAAAGAGAGGGATAAATAGGAGCCTAAATCAGGGTATAATTTAGAGTCTAATTAAGGGTTTAATCAGGAGACTAAATGGGAGCCTAATCCTAAGAGAAACTTTAAGGCGGGTGCCGCCAAAATCAGCACCCGCCAAAGGAGATAGACCATTGCTCCAATAAAGATGAGATTAAAGAAGGCGAAGTGGATAATTGGAGGGAAGGGTTTAAAAATTTTCCAAAATTTGACAAAGTCTCCTTTAATTTTTAGAAACCTTTCCGGGATTATGCCTCTATGGTTATGGACCGGTGATTTCTGGAAGGTGCTAAAGATTTTATAAGGAAGTTCTCATTTTTGTTTCATGTGAAACAATAAAATAATTTTAAATTCCCCCTTGACATTCTTCCCTTTTTTTGTATTATATTTATATATAGTACTTGAATTGTTCTTTGGAAAATTTGGAATGGCGGGTAGTTTTAAGTTCCTAAGGGTATAGGATGGATGCATCAGCAGTCAGAGGCGATGAAGGGCGTGGTAAGCTGCGATAAGCGCCGGTGAGGTGCAAACAACCTTTGACCCGGCGATCCCCGAATCGGGAAACCGTCCCTGATTAAATCAGGGAATCCACCGCAAGGTGGAGGCGAACCCGGGGAAGTGAAACATCTCAGTACCCGGAGGAAAAGAAAGCAAAAGCGATTCCCTAAGTAGCGGCGAGCGAAAGGGGAAGAGCCCAAACGGCTTGGGTGCCAAAGGCGGCAGCCGTTGCCCAAGTCGGGTAGTGGGACTCTACCGTGCCGACTGCCGTAAGGCGGAGAAGTGAAAAAATGTTCTGGATAGCCGAATTGTCCTGGAAAGGCAAGCCATAGAAGGTGAAAGCCCTGTAGGCGAAATCCGGAGCATCTTCTCTGGTAGAGTTCCCAAGTAACACGGGGCCCGAGAAACCCTGTGTGAATCTGGGAGGACCACCTCCTAAGGCTAAATACTACTGACTGACTGATAGTGGAGTAGTACCGTGAGGGAAATGTGAAAAGAACCCCTGGCGGGGAGTGAAATAGAACCTGAAATCCTATACCTACAATCAGTGGGAGCCTGATTTCGGTTCCGTAAGGTTCCGGAATTGGGTGACCGCGTGCCTTTTGCATAATGAGCCGGCGAGTTATTCTCGGAAGCGAGGTTAACTCCTATGTGAAAGCATAGGAGGGAGCCGTAGCGAAAGCGAGTCTTAATAGGGCGCTTAGTTTCCGGGAATAGACCCGAAACCTGGTGAGCTACCCATGGCCAGGGTGAACTCTCGGTAACACGAGAGGGAGGCCCGAACCGGTGGATGTTGCAATATCCTCGGATGAGCTGTGGGTAGGAGTGAAAGGCTAACCAAACCAGGTGATAGCTGGTTCTCCCCGAAACGCCTTTAGGGGCGGCCTCGGGAGTTTTGTCACGGAGGTAGAGCACTGAATAGTCTACTCCGGATTTTATCCGGGGGAAACTAATCAAACTCCGAATGCCGTGACAATAATCCCGGGAGAGAGGCGGTGGGGGATAAGCTCCATCGCCGAGAGGGGAATAACCCAGACTACCGGCTAAGGTCCCAAATTCCAGGCTAAGTGGGAAAAGATGTGAAATCGCTTAGACAGCTGGGAGGTTGGCTTAGAAGCAGCCATCCTATAATGAGTGCGTAACAGCTCACCAGTCGAGCGATTTCGCGCTGAAAATTTATCGGGGCTTAAGCCTGGAACCGAAGCCGTAGGAAATCCGAGAAATCGGATTTCGGTAGGGGAGCGTTCCGCTGTAGGTTGAAGGTATCCCGTAAGGGATACTGGACGAGGCGGAAGTGATTATGCCGGCATGAGTAGCGATAAACCGGGTGAAAAACCCGGTCGCCGAAAGCCCAAGGGTTTCTGGGGAAGGTTAATCCGCCCAGAGTTAGCCGGTGCCTAAGCCAAAGCCGAAAGGCGTAGGTGATGGGAAAGCGGTTAATATTCCGCTGCCACCCTAATATCGTTACCAGCTATGGGGTGACGCAGGAGGAAGGGCTGAGCCGCGTGTTGGCTTACGCGGTCTAAGGAGTGAGGATGGGATATAGGCAAATCCGTATCCGTAATTCCTTGCTCTGAGGGGGAGCCTCTTAACCGAGGCGAACTCAGCCGGACCAACTGCCGAGAAAAACCTCTATGCGAGATATTAGGGTGACCGTACCGGAAACCGACACAGGTGGGCGAGGAGAGTATCCAAAGGCGCTCGGGTGAGCCCCCGTTAAGGAACTCGGCAACTTGACCCCGTAACTTCGGGAGAAGGGGTGCCCTTTTCGGTCAAAAGCCGAAGAGGGCCGCAGTGAAGTGGGCCTGCCGACTGTTTAACAAAAACACAGGGCTCTGCTAAGCCGTAAGGCGATGTATAGGGCCTGACGCCTGCCCGGTGCCGGAAGGTTAAGGAAGGAGGTCATCCCGATGCAAATCGGGAGAAGCTTCCGACCAAAGCCCCGGTAAACGGCGGCCGTAACTCTAACGGTCCTAAGGTAGCGAAATTCCTTGTCGGGTAAGTTCCGACCTGCATGAATGGCGTAACGAGCGGGCCAGTGTCTCAACGGGGAGCCCGGCGAAATTGTAGTGGCGGTGAAGATGCCGCCTGCCCGCGATCGGACAAAAAGACCCCGTGAACCTTTACTACAACTTGCTATTGGGTCTTGGCAAATCCTGTGTAGGATAGGTGGGAGGCTGTGAAGCCTTGACGCCAGTCAGGGCAGAGCCAACGGTGAAATACCACCCTGGATTTGTTGGGATCCTAACTTCGGGTATAACCGAAGGACAGTGGCAGGTGGGTAGTTTGACTGGGGCGGTCGCCTCCTAAAAGGTAACGGAGGTGCCCAAAGGTTGGCTCAGCACGGACGGTAATCGTGCGTGGAGTGTAAGGGCATAAGCCAGCCTGACTGCGAGACCGACAGGTCAAGCAGACACGAAAGTGGGGCCTAATGATCCGGTGGTCCCGTGTGGAAGGGCCATCGCTCAACGGATAAAAGGTACTCCGGGGATAACAGGCTGATCGGGCCCGAGAGTTCCCATCGACGGCCCGGTTTGGCACCTCGATGTCGGCTCATCGCATCCTGGGGCTGAAGTCGGTCCCAAGGGTTGGTCTGTTCGCCCATTAAAGCGGTACGTGAGCTGGGTTCAGAACGTCGTGAGACAGTTCGGACTCTATCCATCGTGGGCGTAGGAGACTTGAGGGAAGCTGACCCTAGTACGAGAGGACCGGGTTGGACGGACCTCTGGTCTACCAGCTGTGGCGCCAGCCGCACCGCTGGGTAGCTATGTCCGGAAGGGATAACCGCTGAAAGCATCTAAGCGGGAAGCCCCTCCCAAGATTAGGTCTCCCGTGTATTACCGGGCAACCGGTAATACCCTGAAAGCCGCAGGTAGACTACCTGCTTGATAGGCCGCAGGTGTAAGAGCGGTAACGCTTTGAGCCGAGCGGTACTAATCGGCTGTGCGACTTAAAACTATCCGCCTTTCCAGTAAGTTTGCCGGTGGCGATACCGGAGGGGAAACACCTCTTCCCATTCCGAATAGAGAAGTTAAGCCCTCCAGGGCCAATGGTACTATGCTGGTAACGGCATGGGAGAGTAGGTCGTCACCGGCTTGTAATAATTTCTATTAAAAAATAGAATAAGTGTTTTATATTCAAAATCTTATTTTTAATTTAGTTTTTGTTATTTTTTATTGACAAAAGCGTCTTTTTTACTTATTTTACTTGTTATATGAGAGACCCTATTGTGGAGAGAGACCCCCATAGGGTAAATAAAGCACAGGGAGGTGCGCTATGTTAAAACGCAAGGGCTTTACATTAATTGAGCTCTTGGTTGTAATTTTAATCATCGGTATCCTCTTAGCACTTATCATCCCGAACTTCGTCCTCTTCCAGGAAAGAGCCCGTCGGTCTTCGGTTAAGAATAATATGCACGTCTTCCAGACCTCATTAGAGGCATTCGCTACCGACCATTTCGGCAATTATCCTTCCGCTGATGAAATTGATGGCGATGAGGCTGCATTTTTTGAGGTTGTTGGTCCTTACTTCCCAGGTGGTGAAATTTTTACCGGTGGAGAAGATATCATTTACGGAACTTGCCCAACTAACCCTTACATCGGTCAACCATATATCAGTGAAGACTTAGGGGACGAGTTTGAGGACATTTACTACCCACATGGTGACCTCTATTTTGATGATCCAGCAGATAGAAATATCCTCACTCTAAATTCTGGTGCTTATTCTGACTGCCCCTATATTGATGTGGCGGCAGAGGGTGAAGTTGCCGGAACAATTGCTTTTGGAACATGGGTTAATGCCACTACCGGGATGGTTGAGCAATATTCCATTGTCGGTTGGGGAAGAATGTATGAAGGTCCACCGATGTACGAGTTATCTCCTAACTGCGATGACCCAACTTCCGAAGAGTTCTGGGTTTTCTTCGTCCTCCACAACTAATACCGACCTAAAAGGGGAAGGGGCGGAGGTTTTCTCCGCCCCTTTTTTTATTTAAGAATTCCTTCCTATTTGGGAAGATAGGCGATTGTTCTTATTTTTGTCCTTCTCTCAATTTCTTTTGCTTTAGATAAAAGGGTTCTATCGTCTACCATTTTCACATTCTCTTCGGCTACTGGTCGGTCAACCGAGTAGATTTGAATAAAAGAAGGATTTATCTCTTTGATTAGAGAAATCCATATTTTAAGCGATTTCTCGTTAAAGTTTCTTATCCGGCCATTAAGAAAGACCGTTTGGATAGTAATTTCTATCTCTTTACTAATCTCTTTTAAGGCACTCACTATCCCATTCAATTTTACCTCAGACACCGGCCGGTTAATCTCTTGAAAGGTCTCTTCGTCTCCGGCGTCTAACTTAAAGATTGGTAAAGTTATTAACTTTAATATTTCAATCTTTTTATCACGAATTATTACCGAGGAGTTACTTAAAAGGGCAATCGGTGTTTTTGGACGGTAGCAGTCTCTTAATTTCTTTATTTCCTTCACCAGAAGGTCAAAATTTGGATAAAGGAGTGGTTCACCATTGCCAGAAAATGTAATATAATGAAACTCAATGTCCGATTTTAGGTACCACTCTAATTTTTTTAGCACTAAATCAATCGCCGGAAATTGAATATCCTTAGGGTCTAAGGTTTTAATATTTGTCTTCCCATAATGGCAATAGATACAGTCAAAAGAGCAGACTTTTTGGTTTGTGGGTAAGAGATTTATTCCCAGGGAGAGTCCGAGTCTCTTTGACCGAATCGGTCCGTAGATAACGTCTTTCTGTAAAGGTAAAGGGCTCAATTTAGCCTACTCACCAACGAGAATGATTACCCGACACCGCCGGAGTGCTTTAAGACCCAAAGAGGAAGAATGAAGTTTTCGGGCATCGGAATTTGAGATTACTAAGTTACATCTGTGTTTCCCCGTAACCCTTAAAGCGGGAATAAAAATTGGCGCATTCCCTGCCCTTTCACTTCCATAAGCCAAATTTATTGACTTTTGGTACTCCACCATTCCTTTTTCAATAAGTTCTTCCCGCTCCACAAAGGAGGGTCCGTAAACTTCTCTCCCTTCTTCATCTAAAATCCGTAAGAAGAGGCAAGGTTTTAATTCCAAGTTCCGGGCGTCAATAATTACCCCGGTATATTTAGGTGCGCCGACTTCTTCTAATAAAACTGGTGTTATCCCTTCTGGAATTTCCTTTCCCTCAGGCCAAGGTTGTCCGCAGATAGGGCAGGCAATTGGACCTAAGGGGATTCCACCTCCAGTTTTGGGGGCTAATAAAGAAAGAATATTCCCTTTTATGGGAATTCGGAAGTCAATGATTTTTGTACCGTCCGAGAGCTGACCTCTTTCTGAAGAAGAGGGGATGAGGTTAAGAAAATTAAATCTCCTTTCAACTTTTGGGTTAGAGATAAGTAAATCTCGCACCGTCTGTTCAGAGTCGTAAAAGCAATCTTTAAGGACCTCTTTGGCTAAAAGTGTTATATCCTTTGTAGAAATTGGGGTCTCAGTTTTTGTCTCCTGAGAGATTACTATCTCCCATGTGCCGAAGTCAAGGAAAGGATTAGAGGCAAAGGTCAAAAGAAAACATACCCAAAACCCAATACTGAATAGCATCTCTTATGAGCGGGAGACGGGACTCGAACCCGCAACCACCTGCTTGGGAAGCAGGGACTCTACCCTTGAGTTACTCCCGCAAAACAAATATTTTAATCCAATTTTGATATAAGTCAAGGCAGTTTTGCAAACGTTAACAGTGAACATAACCACTTTAAGAGCCCGAGGCTACTCTAAAAGGCTTTTCAAAAAACTCTGGCAAATCTTTAATAGACCCAATCCTCGCCCGAGAAAAGAAAAATACCTCAAAACCGCCCGGACTTATCTTCTCTTTTGTAATAAGGTCAAGAGGCAAAATTCAAAAATCGGCACTTGCCTTTTCCCTTTCTTTCATTAGGATATAAAGTATGTTTTTAGCAAAGTTAAAGGCGGGATTAAAAAAGACAAAGGAGTTATTAAAAAATCTCTTCCAAGAGGAGGACTTTTCCAAATGGGAAGAGGTTCTCTTAGCGGCCGATTGTGGGATAAAAGTTACCGAAAATCTTCTTTCCAAGGTTAAGGAAAAATCTGGTGACCGCAAGGAAGTGTTAAAGAGAGAGATTATAGAGATCTTAAAAAAAGTGGAAAAAAGACCACCCCAATCCCTCTCCCCTCCCTATATCCTAATGGTGGTTGGAGTGAACGGTTCAGGGAAGACAACAACCGTTGGCAAGTTAGCTTACCGGTTTAAGAAGGAGGGGAAGAAGGTAGTAATTGCGGCAAGCGATACCTATCGTGATGCCGCTGCCCAGCAGTTGATCGTCTGGGCAAAAAAGGCAGGGGTGGAGATTGTCCCTTCGGAGAAAGGGCAGGATGCTGCATCAATTGCCTTTGATACGATTAGTAAGGCGAAAAGTAAGGGGATTGATATCGTTTTAATTGATACCGCGGGACGGCTCCATACGAGGAAAGATTTGATGGAAGAGGCAAAGAAGATAAAGCGCGTAGTGGGCA
This sequence comes from candidate division WOR-3 bacterium, assembly GCA_039801905.1. NCBI lineage: Bacteria > Pseudomonadati > Caldifarciminota > Caldifarciminota bacterium. Next base: position 28,358 of record JBDRVQ010000010.1, read on the forward strand.
AGGTGAGGGATAAGGCACCGGATGATATCTTTTTGATTTTGGATGCCACGGTCGGGCAGAATGGCATTGTTCAGGCGAAAGTCTTTTCCGAAGAACTTGGGGTAACAGGATTAGTGGTGACAAAATTAGACGGGACCGCCAAAGGAGGGATTGTGTTAGCGTGTGCCCAAGAGTTAGGTCTCCCCATTAAATTTATCGGTTTTGGGGAAGGAATTGAAGATTTAGACGAATTTTCAGCTGAAGAATTCGCAGAGGCCCTCTTAGAATAATTTTACCGCATCTTTTCTCGCCGGTAGGCAATGATCTCCTTAAATTTTTTTATCACCCGGCGGGCGGCTTCCTTTACGGTATCATCCTCTCGGCTGAAAGGCCAGGGCTTGCTAATTTTTTCTAATATGGGTAAGGTCTCAATCGCTTCTAATTGGCCGAGGGCATTGATTGCTTCTACCCGCATCTCCACATCCTCATCCTGAAGGGCAGAGATTGCTATCGGCTTTGCCTCCTCCCCTTTAATTTCAATTAGGGCTTTCAAAGCGGAGATTTTTACTAAAAGATCATCATCTTTAACCCGGGCGGTAAGTTCTCCTATCCCATAGGGACTCCGAATAAGCCTTAACGCTTCACACGCCTTTGCCCGAACCAAAGGGGAGTGGTCTTTAAGGGCGATAATGAGATGGGGGACTACTTCTTTTTTCCCGATTTTACCCAAACTCTCACAGGCGGCGGCTCGAACCCAAGGGTTCTCATCGGCCATCTTCTTTGTTAAAGGGGAGAGGGCGTCTTCTTTCCCAATGTTCCCCAATATCTCACAAACTTTCATCCTCACCTTCGGGTCTTGATTATTTAATTCTTCTAAGAGAAAAGGGAGAGCATATTCTCCCATCTTTTCTAAACTCCTCTTTGTTTCGTCCGTAAGGAGGGGGTCGGGATGGGAGAGAAGGGAGATGAGATACCTTACCACCTTTTCCTCTCTCATTTCGGATAAGGCATTTATTAATAAAATCGGAATGTCCCCCTTTTCGGTTTTAAGCACCTGGAGGAGATATTCCGCAGTTTTGGGACTTTTAATTTGTCCCAAGATGGAGGAGACGACTGTTTTTAACTCCCCATCTTCTGTTCTCAGCAGGGAGATCAAATCCGTAAGACCACTCTCCCCGATTTTTACTAAAGTATTAATCGCTTGTACCTTCTCTTTAATCTCTTTACTGGTGAGCGCCTTTTGGAAAGGGGGGAGAGAAAAGGTGCCGATCATTTTTAAGGCGTCAACCGCGGCATCCCGAACGATGTCCGATTGGTCAAAGAGGGCTAATTCACTTACTTTTTCTATCGCCTCCTTTGTCTTTAATTTCCCTAAACTTTCACAGGCACTCCTCCTCACCCAGGGGTTAATGTCATCCAATCTCCCTAACAGTGCTTCAATTATTTTCTTTTTTGTCTCCTCATCGGCGATTGAGCCCAATTCCCCTAAGACGAGGCTGGCTAAGGAACGTACCCAGAAGTTGATATCGTTGAGGAGAGGGAAGATAAGGGGAATCGCCTTTTTGCTTTTCATTTTGCCCAAATTCTCAGCGGCCTGGGCTTTCACTACCGGGTCGGGATCTTTGAGGTAATTAAGCAAAACCTCTTCTACTTTTTTTGCTACCGCTGGTTGCTTCTCGGTGATCTTCTCTAAGATTAAGAGGATGTTTCGGCGGACAGCGCGGTCCGAAGTTTGGAGAGCGGAAGTTAGGGGATTTAGTGCCATTTCGCTTAAAGAGATAAGGGCATCGCTTACCGCCTTCCTCACCCGCGTGTCCGAATCGTAAAGACCAGTGATTAAAACTAATGCACATTCCGGGGATTTTCCGTCTCTTAACTCTTCAATCGCTTTTAACTTTTCCGGATAGGGTTTTTTTCTTAATGTCTCAATCAATTCGCCAAGGGGTCGCATAAGTAATTTTAAGGGAGAAAAAGAAATAGTCAAGAAGTTTGGATAGCGCTAAAAGAGTTATTTTAGCAGGGCGTATCGCAAAATGAAACCTAAAAAGACGATGGAAACCATTGACATCAACTTGATTAAGATGTTTAATGAGGGACCGGCGGCATCCTTCAATGGGTCGCCAACTGTATCACCCACGACACTCGCCTTATGGACATCCGAACCCTTACCACCCAAATTCCCCTTCTCAATATACTTTTTCGCATTATCCCAGGCGGCTCCGGAATTGGCCATCATCACCGCACAGGCAAAGCCGGAAGTGAGAGCCCCACAAAGAAGGCCCACAACCCCCTCCACACTCAAAAAGAAGCCAATTAAGATTGGGGAGATGATGGCTAAAAGAGAAGGTAGAATCATCTCTTTTTGGGCACCCGCGGTACAGATATAAACCGCTCTTCCATAATCCGCCTTAGCATTTGGGTCACCGGAAAGGAGGCCTTTTATCTCCCGGAATTGCCTCCTCACTTCTTCCACAATTAAGCCCGCGGTGCGACCGATTGCCCGCATAATGAAGGAACTGAAAAGGAAGGGAAGCATCGCGCCGATAAAGAGGCCGACAATGATTCGGGCATCTAAGAGATTTAAGTTGACGATTTTCGTTTTGCCGCTCAAAAGCCAAACTTCATCCCGATAAGCCGCGATTAGGGCTAAGGCGGTCAAAGCGGCGGAACCAATCGCAAATCCCTTTCCAGTAGCCGCCGTAGTGTTACCTAAGGCATCAAGGGCATCGGTTCTTTCCCGGACATAAGGTTCTAATTTCGCCATCTGGGCATTACCACCCGCATTGTCTGCCACCGGTCCGTAGGCATCGCTGGCTAAGGTAATTCCCAAGGTGGAGAGCATTCCAACCGCCGCCAGACCAATGGTGTAAAGTCCGAGGTTTAAGTTATGAAAACCACCGCCCAGATAAAAACTTAAAACGATTGCTATCCCAACGATGGAAACGGAGAGGAATGTGGAACGCATACCCACCGAGAGTCCTTCAATTATCACATTGGCGGTAGAAGTTTTTGCCGCATAGGAAATCCCCCGGGTTGGCGGATAGGCATCAGAGGTAAAATATTCAGTAGCAAACCCGATTAAAGTTCCCGCCAGAGTACCAATTAAGATCCCCCAATAAATGAAAAGGTATTCTTTACCCAAAATTCCCTGGACCAAAAAGTAAGAGGCCAAAATGATTAAAATGGCGGTACTATAGATCCCTTTTCGGAGAGCGGAAAGCAAAGCACTCTGGCTCGCCTCCTCTTTTGTGCGAATGAAGAAACTACCGATAATAGAAGCGATAGTTCCGATGCTGGCAATCACCATTGGTAAAAAGACGCCCCTCTCTCCGAGACCAGCGCTAACCGAAAGAGCCATTGTGGCAACAATTGAGCCGACATAAGACTCATACAGATCTGCACCCATACCGGTGATATCTCCCACGTTGTCACCAACATTGTCCGCGATCACTGCTGGATTTCTGGGATCATCTTCGGGTATACCCGCTTCTACCTTACCCACCAAGTCCGCACCAACATCGGCGGCTTTAGTGAAAATTCCTCCCCCAACCCGGGCAAATAAGGCTTGGGAAGAAGCGCCGATGCCAAAGCCGAGCATCGTGGAGACTATTTTTTCTATCCGTTCCGCAGTGGGCAGGGCTTTGTAAACAGAGTTTAAGATGACATACCAAAGGAAGAGGTCAAAAAGGGCAAAGCCAACAACGATTAAACCCATCACCATTCCCGAAGAGAAAGCAATCCTCAAACCATCGTTTAGCGATTTCCGACATCCCTGAGTCGTTCGGGCGGAGGAGCGCACTCCTATTGACATTCCCAAATAGCCGCATAAGCCAGAAAAGAAACCGCCGGTAAGAAAGGCGAAGGGAACAAAGATGGGTAGGAGATGGTTCAAGGCTAAAAAGATTAAGATGAGAAAGAGGATAACGAAGTAGATACTCACTACCTGGTACTGTCTTTTTAAGTAAGCCTGCGCCCCTTCCTTTACCGCTGCGGCAATCCTCTTCATCTCCTCTGTCCCCTCGTCTTTTTTTAAGATTCTCAAGGCCAGAATGAGAGCGAAGAGAAGGGCGGTAAAGGAAGATAAAGGAACAAGGAAAAATAATTTCATAATCTTCCTCCCCTTTTCTCAGACGGCAAAGAAAAAAGCAACGCAAAAGATGAAATTGCGATCGCTTACCTCTTCGCCTTCATATTTTGGTACTCTTTCTCTTTTTCCTTTAACTCTTTTTCCAGGTCTTTAATCTTGCTAACGATTTCCTTAACTTTTGCATTCTCCCTTATATCCTCCGGAGCGTCAATTAGTTGGTAGACAAGGCCCCCCAATTCGCTAAACTGCTCCTTAATTGAGCGGTTTAAAGAAAGGATTTGCATCTTTAGTCGCCCTTTCTTTGTCAAATCTTCGGCTTCTTTCAATGCCTGCTCGGTTGTGTCTTCCAACCAAGATTTTACTCTCTCCCAGAGAGATGGCATTTTAGCCTCCTATATTACTTTATTCACTTTCTCTTCCATTGTTTGGAATTTATCCCGGCGGTCGTCAATTTTAATTGTGGTTAAAAGACGCTGGCAACCCATCGCCACCAACCTCTCGTGAATTTTTAAGACGAGGGAGAAGATCTCTTTTAAGTCACCTTCCACAGCGGTACCCATCGGAGAGACAGAATACTTTAAGCCGCTCTCTTTAATCACCTTCACTGCTTCCCGAACATATTCACTAACCCCCGGGGTCTTTGTACCGACTGGGACAACGCTTAAATCGACAATTGCCATAGTCCCTCCTTAAAGATAAATTTATCCCTGCCTCTGTTTATGGGTAGGGTCTCTCTTACAGATGACCCGCACTACCCCTTTCCTTTTAACAATTCGGCAATGGACACATCTCTTCTTTACCGAAGGTTTTACTTTCATAATTTCCTCCCTTATTTATAACGGTAGACAATCCTCCCCCGAGTTAAATCGTAGGGGGAGAATTCAACTGCTACCCGGTCACCAGGGACAATTTTAATGAAATGGAGGCGCATCTTACCCGAGATGTGAGCCAAGGCGATATGTCCACTATCTAACCTAACCCGAAACATTGTGTTGGGCAGCGCTTCAATCACTGTGCCGTCAAGGCGGATCAAATCCTTTTTAGCCATCAGTTAAAATCTCCGGTTCGTCCTCGGTCACAAGGACGGTATGTTCAAAATGGCAAGAAGGAAGGCGGTCTTTCGTAATAACCGTCCAACCGTTTTTTAAGGTTTCGGTCTCCGGTGAACCCATATTAACCATCGGTTCAATCGCTAAGGTCATACCCGATTTTAAGAGAACCCCCTCCCCCTTCTTGCCAAAGTTTGGGATTATGGGCTCTTCGTGGAGTTCAATACCCACCCCGTGGCCAGTTAGTTCCCGGACAACAGAAAAACCAGCCCTCTCTACCTCCCTTTGAATTGCGGCACTGATATCGCCAACCCTCTTTCCCGCTCGGGCTTCTTTAATCCCTAAGAGAAGGGCGGAAGCGGTAACTTTAATCAGTTCTTTGACCCGGCCTTCTAACTTCCCTAAGGTGTAAGTCTTTGCCCCATCCGCAAAATACCCATCCTTTATCACCCCAACATCAACTTTAACTATGTCACCCTCTTTTAGGCGCCGACCATCAGGAATCCCGTGGACAATTTCTTCATTAAGGGAGATACAGACCGCCGCCGGAAAGCCTTTATATCCCTTAAAGGCAGGAATACCACCCCTCTTCTGGATTAAGAGATCACAGAACTTTTCTAAATCTATTAGGGAAACCCCAACTCTTATCCTCTCTTCAATCATCCTTAAAACTTCAGCGACGATCTTGCCCGCCTCTCTAATCTTTCTGATTTCTCCACTTGATTTTATGTAGATCGGCATCCCTCAATAATCTTTCTCATCTCCTCTTGAACTTCCTCTCTCTCTCCGGAAACCCGATAAAGGATTCCCTTCTTTTCATAAAAAGGGATTAAATCCTTAGCCTCTTCCTCATAGACCAAAAGCCTCTTCTGGATCGTCTCCTCCTTATCGTCTTCCCTCTGGTAGAGTTCACCGCCGCAGAGGTCGCATCTTCCGGGAGACTTTGGTGGTTTAGATTCCAAATTATAGATGGCGGCGCATTGCCGGCATACCCTTCGGGTTGTCAAGCGCCGGATAATTTCCGCTGCTGATAGTTCCAAAAGAAAGACGAAAGAGATTCTTTTCTCCAAACGGTTAAGAATTTTCTCTAACCCCAATGCCTGATTTAAGGTTCGGGGGAAACCATCAAAGACAATCCCTTCATTTTTACTCTCCAATAGATATCCCTCAATCACCGCCAAAACCAATTCGTCGGGCACAAGTTTTCCGCTCTCCAAATAGGTCTTTATCTTCTCGCCCAAAGGAGTTTTCTTAGCCACTTCGGCGCGAAAGATATCCCCGGTGGCGATATGGGAAAGGGAATAGCGTTTGGCTAAAAGCTCGGCATGGGTTCCTTTCCCACTTCCGGGCGGTCCTAAAAGGATAATAAGCATAAAATCATTATAAAAAGAAATCCCTTCCTGTCAATTGAGATTTTCCATTATTTTGGTGGGAGGTTGGATAAATTAAGCCCTTGAAAAAGAATGGGTTAGATAGAAAGAGAGAATTTAGTGTCAGAGTTTTGGGGGTATTTCCGATTTATATATAGGGTAATGGAGAATTTAATAAATGGTCTTAAAAAGGGTATAAGCGAAGGTATAATTAGAAGCCTAAATTAGAGTTTAATAGAGGAAATAATGAAGGGTTTAAACCCAATCCTAATTAGGAGTTTAATCCGGAGCCTAAAAAGGCTTTGAAAGAGGGGAGCAAAAATGATAAAGGACTTTTATAAAATCCTTAAAAAGATTTTGCTAAAGCTTTTTAAGCTAAGGTCTTAGACTGGTCATAATCACTGTTAACGCTTCAGCATATTGACAAAAATAATAACTTTTTTATTATCCTTTAAGGGCGAATAGCTCAGTTGGCGAGAGCGCCTCCCTTACAAGGAGGAGGTCACCCGTTCAAGTCGGGTTTCGCCCATTTTCCAATGCTCCATAAGATTAGAGGATGGTTAAGAGGTAAATTAGATGACCCGTACTTGACGAAGAAGGCTTACCCGGAACCGACCGTTTGTCCGACTTGTGGTCTTATTTATCATAAAAAGCACTGGAAAAGGGATGAGGGGTTAAAAGAGAAGTTAGAAAGGGAGGCAAAAAGGATAAAGTGTCCTTCGTGCCGCAAGATAGAAGACCATTACCCAATGGGGATTTTAACCATTAGCGGAAGTTTCTTTCTTAGTCACAAAGAGGAGATAAATAATATTATCAAAAATACGGAAAGGAAAGAGATCTTGCGGAATCCATTGGACCGGATAATGAGTCTAAAAGAAGAGAAGGAGAAGATGATTGTTGAAACAACCTCTGAGAATTTAGCCCTTGCCTTGGGCAAGGCTTTAAGCCGTGCCTACAAGGGAAAATTAGAAATTCGCTTCTCCGAAGACCAGAAGATGGTGAGGGTCTTCTGGGAGAGGTGAAAAGAATAGGAGGAGGATATGAAGATAAAACCATTAGCCGATCGTATATTGGTAGAAAGGATTGAAGAAGAAGAGGTAAAAAAAGGGGGAATTATCCTTCCTGATACCGCTAAGGAAAAACCCCAGCAGGGAAAAGTGATCGCGGTCGGTCCGGGTCGGATTGACGAAAAGGGAAACCGAATTCCGATGGAGGTGAAAAAAGGGGATTATATCCTCTTCGGGAAATATTCTGGTCAGGAGATAAAGGTGGAAGATAAGGAATACCTCATTATGAGGGAAGATGATGTGTTGGCGATAATTGAAAAGAAGGAGGAGTAAAATGGCAGCGAAAGAGATAAAATTTAATGAAGAAGCGAGAAGGGCAATTTTAAGAGGGGTTGAGATTTTAGCCCGTGCGGTAAAAGCGACTCTCGGTCCCAGAGGAAGGAATGTGGCGATTGAGAAGAAATGGGGAGCTCCGACCATCACCAAAGACGGTGTCTCGGTGGCGAAGGAGATTGAACTGGAGGATAAGTTTGAGAATATGGGAGCGCAGATGGTGAAGGAGGTTGCCTCTAAGACTTCGGATGTGGCAGGTGACGGAACAACAACGGCAACGATCCTGGCGGAAGCAATCTACCGCGAGGGGCTAAAGGTTGTAAGTGCCGGAGCCAATGCCATGGCGGTTCAGAGAGGGATTGAGAAGGCGGTAGCCCAGACGGTGGAAGAATTAAAGAAGATGTCAAAGAAGACCACCACCAAACAGGAGATCGCTCAGGTGGCGACAATTGCTGCTAACAATAACCAAGAAATTGGCAACCTGATTGCCGACGCGATGGAAAAAGTTGGGAAAGAGGGTGTCATCACCGTGGAAGAGGCAAAGAGTATGGAGACGACCTTAGAGGTGGTGGAAGGGATGCAATTTGACCGAGGTTATCTCTCGCCTTATTTCATCACCAATCCCGATAAGATGGAATGCGAATTGGAGGATTGTTATATCCTCCTTTATGAGAAAAAGATTTCTTCCGCCCGTGATTTATTGCCCCTCTTAGAGAAGGTTGCCCAGAAAGGGAAGCCGATCCTCATCATCTCGGAAGAGGTGGAAGGTGAAGCGTTAGCTACCTTAGTTTTGAATAAGATTCGGGGAACTTTACAATGTTGTGCGGTTAAAGCCCCCGGCTACGGAGAGAGAAGGAGGGCGATGCTTGAGGATATCGCGATTCTCACCGGTGGTCGACTCATCTCCGAAGATTTAGGGATAAAGTTAGAAAATGTTCAAATCTCCGACTTGGGAAGGGCGAAGAAGGTGGTGGTGGATAAAGATAATACAACAATCGTTGAGGGTCAGGGTTCGAAGAAAGAGATTCAGGGGCGGATTGAGTCCATTCGCAAACAGATTGAGGAGACGAAGTCCGACTATGACCGGGAGAAATTGCAGGAGCGTTTAGCAAAACTGGCTGGTGGTGTGGCAGTGATTAATGTCGGTGCCGCAACTGAGGTGGAGATGAAACAGAAGAAGGCATTAGTGGAAGATGCTCTCCATGCCACCCGCGCCGCGGTGGAGGAAGGGATTGTGCCGGGTGGTGGTGTTGCCCTCTTAAGAGCGAGTAGCGCCTTAGAAAAACTGAAACTGGAAGGCGATGAGAAATTAGGGGTGGAGATTGTGCGGAAGGCATTAATGGAACCATTAAAGCAGTTAGCCGAAAATGCTGGAGAGAATGGCTCCATCATCGTGGAGAAGGTGAAGGCGGAAAAGGATCCAAATGTCGGTTTCAATGTGGAGACACTCCGTTTTGAGGATATGTTCCAAGCAGGAATTATTGACCCAACTAAGGTGACAAGGACCGCTTTACAGAATGCGGCAAGTGTGGCGGCTCTTCTGGTGACAATGGAAGCCTGTATTACCGAGAAGCCGGAGAAAGAGAAGGCACCACCAACCCCACCGGGTGGCTACGGTGAATACTAATCCCTAAGCGGAGAAGGGGAGGGGTGATTTCACCCCTCCCCTTTTATTTTAATTGGTTTGGCTTAATTTTATCTTATCCGCTGAGACCTCAGCTTCCTGCACCAACCCTCAACAACCTTCCTTTTGGGTGCAATAGGCGAGGAGGGTAATTTTAATATATTTTACCTCTTCTCTTTCTATACCCGGCAGATTCTCCCTGAGTTCTTTTTTAATGTCTAATGAGAATCTTTGCCAGTCGGCAGGAGATACTTTATAAAGATGGGTGGTAGGGGAGTTCTGCCACTCTTGGAAGTTAGGGGTTGCAGAATAGAAATAGGTGGCACCAAGTTTTCTCTGGGCGGAATTGAGATACTCAATCACAATGCCGGCCGCTGCCGCGTATTCTTCAATATTGGAATCGGCAAAAAATTTTGCCCGAAAAGAAAGAGTGGCAGCGAGGTTAGGAATTTTTATAACTTGGTAGATTTGGGCAGAACCGCAGAGGCTTTTATAAACCCGGATATGATACTCTTTATCCACTTTTACCCTTCTTATCTCGTAGTCGCCCGCGTGGTTCTCTACTTTACTTCGCCAACCAAAATTCCAATCCTCATTGAATTCCCCATTGACAATTTCTAAAGGAGGAGGGCTCTTGGGTCTCGGATAACAGAAGAGAAAGAGGAGGAAAGAGAAAATAAAAATTTCTCTCACTTAACGGACAATTAAAACCTTCTTTCTTGCCTTTTTATCCGATAGGGGATTTAAAAAGTAAATGCCGGAGGGAAGTTGGAAGAGGGAGATTTTCTCCCCCTCATAAACCTTAATCCCTAAGGCGTTATAAACCTCCATCTTCTCCTTATCAAAAATAATCCTTTTTCCCTTTCCCTCGCCGATTCCGGAAGGAGAAACAGAAAAACTTCCCTCCACCTTGTCGTTAAAAGGGTTTTTATCATCCGCGTAGGCGGTTGAGCATCTGACAGTGAATTGACCAGTATCATTCGCTAGCCAGGTGGAATCAAAGGTGAGATCAAATTCCCGGCCCGCGGCTAAGTTTACCCGCTTCGTTGTCCGCCAGGAATTGATCCAAAAGTGGCAATCAAATTGGACCGGTAGGTTACCAAAGTTCTTCACCTTTGCTTTTGGTTGAATCACCCTTCCTTGGGGGACAGTACCCACTGGTTCTAAAATCTCTAAGACGCCAACATCCCGCACCAGAACCAATATCCGGCCGGTTCTAAAATTATTGGCAACCCTTTCGTCGCCTTCTAAGGCTAAGGTGCAGATATAGTTTTGATAACCGCGCGCCCTTAAAGTACAGGGAGAAAATTCTTGTAAGAAAGAGTCGTTTGGGGAGAGGGTGAGCCTTCTTTGGTTGGTATAGAAATCACCAACCCGAAAGATGGCATCAAATGTTTCACTTTGCCTGCCGTAATTTTTCACCCAGGCTTTAGGGATGAAGAAAGAACCAGTATCCACCGAACCGGGTATACCGACCAGCGAAGCGACACCGACATCCCTTAAAATTCGGCAGTCCACATCGTAATCAAAGATTAAAGCCCCGGAGTGAAATTCCCAATCACAAACCACAGGAATTAAGGCAAAATGGACCCGGTCACCCCAATTGAAAGAATCCCGCCCAACATTGGTGAGCGAATCAAGTCGCATCTCAAAGATAAAATGATTTCCTGACTTATAGCCAATGACCCAGAGCCGCCACTTATACCCATCTTCCCCATTAAAGTTTAGGAGCAACTTGCCACCACCATTTTGGAGTTGGATAAAGTCACAACCCCCAGGAGCAAAAGGCGGACGGGGGTCTTCGGTCCCCCAGGTTGGATACTCGGTGATTGTCCTTAAAAGATAAGAGGTGGGCCAGAGGTTTCCTTCCTTAAAGAAGTGCGTCGTATCCGCACGCATCCCGACAAAATAGCGCCAGAGGGCATAATCTTTTAGTGCCTCCCTTAGATTGGAGGAGTAATATTCCCGGAGGACAGAATCAATTGCCGAAAGGGTATTCTCCCCGGCCACTTCTCCCATCCTTTCCCAGACCCGGCGGGGACAAGTTATATCGTATCTGTCTTCTAAGAACATAAACCAAATTCCTCCGGCGTAGAGATAGAGATTTTGAACTGAGGTGATGGGATAGTCGGGATTGCCTAAGGGATTGGGAGAGGTGGACAAATAGCCGACATAGTCATTTATCTCTTCGTAACAGCAATCTTCCATCCAGACCGCTGTATTCTCATAGATAAAATTCATCTCCCGGGCACTGTAACGAAATTGGGAGGCGTGGCTAAACTCATGGGCACAGGCAACCTTTAAGAAATTGCCGAGACCTAGACCGTTATCAATACCGATCCAACTTGTGGCTCCATTAGGATAGGGTTCTGAATACCAGGCTTCTGTTACACACCAACCGCCGACACCGGAGGGTAGGTCATAGATGTAAACATCGTAACGGTCATCACCACCTTGGCCATAATCCGGTGGTGGTGCCGCCCAACCCATCGTATCCATCTGCTTGTGCCAGGAATATTCAAAGTAACTGGCAACCGCCTGGGCATAGGTGGGATCCGAACGGTTTTGACCGTAAAGGGTGTAATGAATGAGAAAGTGCTCAGTCTCAATAATTGATTCCGGAGAGAGGTCAGGCCTTTGAAGAGGACTTTTAGCTAAAAATCTCTCTAAGGCGAAGAGGGTTCCGCACCAATTATCTTTCTTTTGAGCCCAAAGAAGGGAAGAGAAGATAAAAAGCGAAAAGCCGATTATTTTTTTCATAAGCGATTTTAAGGGAAGAGCACCCTTTCGTCAAACTATCGGTTTTTAGGCTGCTCTTTCAGTAATCTCCTACTTCTTTTTTATAAACCGTACAGAGTTTTTCTCCCCAGTTATCAATCGGGGCTAATTTGCCAAAGAAAAATCTCAATACCGGTGGCTCGTCAATAAACTTTAACCCTTTCACCAAATCCCGATGCTTAAAAAGCCAAGAGATGCGGTCAACCCCGTATTCAATATGGGAAATGGTATAAACCCTTCTCGGCAGAGCGATTCTTGTCAGTTCCAAATCCGCCATTATCTCCTTCCCGGTCTCTTTATCCCGGTCGGTGGAGATTGTTCCCCTTTCCATCGTTCGGATACCGGAGGCGAGATAGATAGCTGCCGCTAATGCTCCAGCCGGATACTGCTCTTGGGGGATATGGGGCAGAAATAGTTTGGCATCAAGGTGGCAGGCAAGACCACCGGGTGGGGTGACAACTGGGATATCATTTTCCAAAAGTCTTTGGGCAAAATATTTTACCTGCTCAATGGCGCAACCGGCCACATCCTCGGCGGTCATCTCCCACATCCCAATCGCCATTGCCTCTACTTCCTTCACCGACATCCCTCCATAGGTTAAAAAGCCTTCGTAGACGGGAAGCCAATCGCGCATTGCCAAGTAATACTTTTCGTTATTGGTAGCAATCAAGCCGCCCCGCACGGAGGTATTCTTACGGGCACTCATATAATAGATATCGGGGTAGGTGCAAATCTCTTTCACAATCTCCCCCACCGACTTATTCTCATAACCTTTTTCCCTCTGTTTTATCAAATAGGCATTCTCACAGATTAAGGAGCCATCAAGGACTAAGAGTAGGTTGTGCTCTTGGCAGATCTTTTTCACTTCTTTCAGATTTTCCATTGAGAAAGGTTGACCACCCATCAGATTGGCGGTTGCCTCCATCCGCACGTAGGCGATCTTATCCCGGCCGTATCTTTTAATCACATCTTGGAGTTTATTTAGGTCAATATTCCCTTTAAAAGGATGGGTACTTTTTGTATTTAAGGCTTCGTCGTTATAAATCTCTAAGATTGTGCCCCCCAAAAGTTCAATATGGGCGCGGGTGGTAGTGAAATGGTAGTTGGTGGGGACAACTTGACCCGGTTTTAAGAAGACTTTATCAATCAAGTGCTCCGCGGCTCTTCCCTGGTGGGTGGGAAAGGCATACCTATAACCCAAAACCGCCCAGACCGCATCCAAGAGTTTGTAATAACTGGCACCCCCGGCATAGGCATCATCGGCAACTATCATCCCGGCCAATTGATTGTCGGACATCGCATTCACTCCGGAATCGGTGAGCATATCTAAGAAGATGTCCTTGGTCCGCAAAAGGAAGGTGTTATAGCCCGCTTCCTCCATCGCCTTTAACCTCCGGTCAACCGATGGCAGTTCTAATTTTTGAACAATCCTCACCCGATGGCCTTCAATCGGAATCTCTTTATTATTGGTCAACTTAATGCGCATTATCTCCTCCCTTTAAATAAAAATGAAATAAGTTCTTTCATTTTTATAAAGAATAAATATAAGAAAAAATTGTTAAATGTCAAGGTATCACCAAATCCTCTCTGGGATATTTACCTCTCTTATTAGTTGACATTAAGAAAAAATAGGCTATTTTATGAGGTGGAAAAGGAATACTTGGATTTTGAGAAACCCCTCCAAGAATTGGAGGAGAAACTTCGGGATCTGTTAGATTTGGGGATAGAGGATAAAAGGGTCTTAGAGTTAAAGGAGAATATTATTAAATTGAAACAGAAGATTTATGCTAACTTAACTCCTTGGCAGAGGGTACTTTTAGCCCGCCACCCTTCTCGCCCTTACACCTTGGATTACATTTTAAGGATTACCGAGGATTTTATTGAATTGGCAGGTGACCGGAGGTATGGTAATGATAAAGCGATCGTGGCTGGTTTTGGGAAATTGGAAGGGGAAAGGGTTTGTATCTGTGGTCACCAGAAGGGAAGAACAACCAAAGAGAAGTTAGAGAGGAATTTTGGGATGCCCCACCCCGAAGGTTATCGGAAGGCATTGCGGGTGATGAGACTGGCGGAGAAGTTTAATCTACCAATCATCACCTTTATTGATACCCCGGGCGCCTTTCCCGGGGTGGGGGCAGAAGAACGCGGGCAAGCCGAAGCGATTGCCCAAAATCTCTTCACCATGGGACAGCTCACCGTCCCCATTATCTGCGTCGTGATTGGGGAAGGAGGTTCGGGTGGTGCCTTAGCCTTAGGGGTTGGGGATAGAATTTTAGCTTTAGAGAATGCTATCTATTCGGTCATTTCCCCAGAAGGTTGCGCTTCTATTCTCTGGCGGGATGGGAGTAAGGCAGCAGAGGCAGCAGCGGTCCTAAAGATGACCGCTGCTGAATTACAGAGATTCGGGATTATAGATGAGATAATCCCGGAACCATTAGGAGGTGCCCATCAGGATTGGGATGAGGCGGCAAGTTTGGTGAAAGAGGCGATCAAGAGGAACCTCGCCCTCCTGCGGGGAATACCAGAAGAAAGATTACTGGCGCAACGTCGGGAAAAATTTGCTCGGATGGGGGTCTTTAAGGAATGAAGGTTGGTTATTGCGGATTGGTTGGAAAACCTAATGTGGGAAAGTCAACCCTCCTTAACGCCCTCCTCAAATATAAGTTAGCAATCATCTCTCCCAAACCCCAGACCACCCGCCATCGGATTTTAGGGATTTTAAGCGGTGAAGGTTATCAGATCCTCTTCTTAGACTCTCCAGGGATTTTAACCCCCAAATACACCCTCCAAGAGATGATGGTGAAGGAGATTATGGAAGTGATTACGGATTCTGATGTCATCCTTTTCGTTACCGAAGCCTTCGGTCCCCCAGATGAGATCGAAGAGAAGAATTTGAAGAGATTGCTGGCAGAGAAGAAGCCGACGCTGATCGTCATTAATAAGGTGGACTTGGTGCCTAAGGATTCGCTTTTACCGATAATTGATAAGTATCAGGAGATGGGTTTTAAAGATATCTATCCCATTTCCGCTTTGCAATTGGATGGGATTGAAGAGTTGAAAAAGGGGATTGTTGAGAAATTACCAGAAGGGGAACCTTATTATCCACCGGAGGAGATTTCCGACCGTCCCCAACGCTTCTTCGTGGCAGAGATTTTAAGGGAGGCAATTTTTAACCTTTACGGAGAGGAGATCCCTTACGCCACAACCGTGGAGGTGGAAGAGTTTAAAGAAAGGGAAGGGGGGAAGGATTACATCCGGGCGATAATCTATGTGGAGAAGCCTTCCCAAAAGAAGATTATTATTGGTGAGGGCGGAAAGGCGATAAAAAGATTAGGGAGTTGGGCAAGAAAAAATATAGAGAATTTTTTAGGTAAAGAAGTCTATTTGGAATTATGGGTCAAAGTGGCGGAAGGTTGGCGTAAGGATATAAACTTCATCAGAGATAAAATCTATAATCCATAGTGAAGGTTTTGACAATTGTCGGACCGACCGCGGTGGGGAAGACCGAGGTCAGTTTCCTCTTGGCCTTACGGCATAACTTAGAGATCATTTCGGCGGATTCGCGGCAGGTTTATCAATTTTTGGATATCGGAACCGCCAAACCGCCGAAGGAGATGCGAGAAAGGGTTAAATTCCATCTCCTTGATATCGTTTCCCCGGATAAGGTTTTGAGTGCTGGTGACTTCGCTCTCCGGGCAAGAGAGGTGATGGATAGACTTTCTCAAGAAGGGAGGAGGTTTTTAATCTGCGGGGGGAGCGGCCTCTATATCCGGGCAATTTTTAAGCCCCTGGCCAAGATCCCAAAGATTGACCCAAAAATTCGGGAGGAGTTGCAGGGAAAGAGTTTGGAACTCCTCTACCAAGAATTAGAGAAAGTTGATCCAACCGCTGCCCAGAGAATCCACCCTCAGGACCGACAGAGAATTATTCGCGCCTTAGAGGTCTTCTTTCAGACAAAAAGACCCCTCTCTTTTTTCTGGTCGGGAAAAGAAGGAGAGTGTCCCTACCAACCATTTTATATTGGCCTTTTCCTGCCTAAGAAGACCCTTTATCGGAGGATAGAGGAACGATTGGCAAGGATGATGCAGGAAGGGTTTTTAGAAGAGGTGCGGAGACTTTTAGATTTGGGTTATGATGAGAACCTTTATCCCTTTAATGCCTTCGGTTATAAAGAACTGATGAGATACCTAAAGGGGAAATTAACCTTAGAAGAGGCGCTGCGGATTATTAAAAAAAAGACAAAGGATTATGCGAAAAGACAGTTGACCTGGTTCAAGAGGGAGAGAATTTACTGGCTTGACAATTCCGACCCGGAGAGGACGGTTAAAGAGATTGAAGAGCTCTTCCCTTTGGGTGAATGAACTTTTTGGGATTTGGTGCGATCTTTGACTACGACGGGGTGATTGTTGATACCGAGCCCATCTATCTTCTGGCGATGCAGGAGATGGCAAAGAAAAGGGGTAAGGATTTTACCTTAGAGACGAAAAGGGAAGTTATGGGAACCGGTGGTCTATTGAGTATGAAGATTATGAAGGAGAGGCTCTCCTTAAAGGAAAATCCAGAAGAACTATTAAAAGAAAGAAGTGAGATTTACGGTCGGTTATTGTCAAGATTTGGCATTGCGCCCCGCCCGGGTCTATTTTTCGCTTTGACCCTTTTTAAGAAGATGGGTTTTGAGAAAGCGATTGCCTCCTCTTCCCAAAGAAAGTGGATTGAGATGGGATTAAAAAGTTTAGGTATTGAAAATGAGTTTAAAGTGATCGTCTCGGGAGAAGAGGTGAAGGAGGCAAAGCCTGCTCCGGAGATCTTCCTTTTAGCCAGTTCCCGCTTGGGGATTGATAAGGAGAAGTGCTTGGTCTTAGAAGACACCTTACCCGGGGTAAAGGCGGCAAAGGGGGCAAGGATGAGGTGTATTGCCATCCCCAATCAATACAATCAAGATGAAGATTTCTCCTTAGCAGACCGCAAAATTAGTAGTTTATTAGAAATCACGGAGGAGATGATAAGAGAGATCTTCCTCTAAAAGGTAGTGCGTCCCTTTGCCCGAAGGGTTCTTTTCTTTTTAATTCTCGGTATCATCTTTGGGGAGTATCTCCCCTTTCCTCTCCTTCTCCTCTCTCTCCTCTTATCCCTCCTCCTTCTTCTCCCCACCCGTTTCTTCTCCCTCTATCTTCTCTTCTCCTCCCTCTTCTCTCTCCATTACCATCTGAAACGACCGCTCTTCCCAAAAGAGTTCTACTTTCGGGAAATTTCTTTCATTGGGAAAATAAGAGAAGAGAAAAATGGTTTTTGGGTATTGGAGTTGAATTCAATTTTTGCCAAGGGTAAAAAGATGAAAGGGGAAGGGAAAGCGAATCTCTTTATGAGAGATAGTATCCCTCTCCAATTGGGCGATCTTCTTTGGGTGAGGGGAAAACTCAAACCCTTAAACTATCCCAAGAATCCTCACCTTTTTGACCGAAATAAGTTTTTAAGGCGGCAGGGTTTTATTGGCAACCTCTTTGCCCAAGAGGTGGAAGTCTTAGCGAAAGGGAAAATTCCATTCTTTCTCCGGTTAATCATCTCTTGCCGGAATTATTGCTCCCGCACCCTCAGTCAGTATCTTAAAGGAGAGGAAAGAGCACTTCTCTTTGCCCTACTCTTCGGGGAGGGGAAAAAACTCCCTTATAAAGTGAGGGAGTATTTCTCAAGGGCGGGGATTTATCACATATTGGCGGTTTCCGGTTTGCACATCGGCATTTTCGCTTTCTCCCTCTTTATTCTCCTTTCGGTTTTAAGAATAAAAAATTGGGCAAGGCTTTTTATCATTACTTTTCTTCTTTTATTCTACCTCGCAATGGCCGGTTTTAGTCCCTCCGCAACTCGGGCAACGATTATCTTCTTACTCCTCCTCTATTCCTCTCTCCCCCAGAGGAAGACCGATTCTTTTCATTCTCTTGTCCTCGCTGCCATTTTTATCCTTCTCTTCTCTCCAACCTCCCTCTTTCATATCGGCTTCCAACTCTCTTTTATCGTAACGGCCTTCATCCTTCTATTTGCCCATCGCCTCTATTCCCTTTTCCGCAGTCACCACCTCCCCTCTCTTATCAAAAAATATATCCTTCTTCCTCTTTCTGTTTCCTTTTCTTCTTTTCTCGGATCTTTTCCCCTCCTTTGGTTCCACTTCTCCCAAATACCCCTCCTCGGTATTGTTGCCAATCTCATTATCATCCCCTTAGTCAGTTTCCTATTATCCTCAACCCTTCTCTTTCTTCTCCTCAATTTACTTCATCCCGCTTTGGGGCAATTTCTCTCCCCTACCTTGGCTCTTTCCTCCCAAATAATTTTAGGATTGGGTAAATTCTTTGGCTCGCAAAAATTTTCTACTCTTAACCTCAGCCCACCTTCCCTCCCCTCTCTTCTTTGGCTTTACCTTTTACTCCTCCTGCCATTAAAATTTAACGAGAGAAGGATAAGAAGATTATGGTCATTTTTCTTCCTTATCGGTCTCAACCTTTCCCTTTGGTCTTCCCTGGTAAAAAGGGAAACAGTTCGGATAACATTTCTTGACACCTACCACTCCGAGCCGATCTTGATCGAAGTCCAAGATAAGAAGTTTCTCATCCTCACCGGGAAATGGGAAGAAATTTTGGATAACTTTCTTCTCCGGAAAGGGGTAAAAAAATTAGCTATCCTCTTTCTCCCCAAAATTAGGGAAAGAGAGTTAATTTCTTTCTTAAATAGAGGTGGTGGGTTAGAGATAGAAAAGATAATTGTCCCCAAGAATTTTTCTTTTTCCCTGCCCGGGGTATTAAAAGTAGAGAGGGGATACGAGATAATCTATTCGGGAGTAAATTTCCACCTCCTCCCGGAAAGATCTTCCTACAATATCCTTTTTTGGGCTAATGGCCAAAAACTAATTTTCTCTTTTGGGGAAGAAGGAGGAAATGGGGCTTTCCTTAAAAAGATTGGTGGGGATTTAAGTAGGAAAAAGATTAAAAAGGTGATGGAAAAGAAGGATGCTCAGTATTTTGTCATCCAGAAAAGAGGGTTTCATTTGAAAGGAGATTCTTCTTTATTGAATACATCTTCCGGAGCGATTGTGGTGGAGATTGGGAAGGAGACAAAAATCTTTTCTTCTCAAAGAGGACTACTTCCTTTCCACCGGAGCGAATAATCCTTTACCAGGAGAAAAAAATAGGCGGTCAAAGGTTATCTTCATTATTCCAATTATCCCTTCTTTTAGCCATGCGGTTAGACCCTAATTTAGCCTTCCTTTTAGCCCAATAATTAGACTCCCCTTTAATTTACCCATTAAACACCCTTTTAAACTGCCAATTAGGGAGAGAATTGAGCCATCACTTATAGTTTCCCTTAAACTGAATATTAGGATGAAGGTTAAGGTCTAAGTTAGGCCTTTACTTACCTTCCCCATTATATCCCCTATACTGCCCCCCATTTTTCAGGCAAAATCTAATAAATTATTGTAAATTAAGGACTTGTAAGAAAAGAGCGGCTAGCAAAAATATGAATGACATTAATATTTCAATTTGATGAATTACCAATTTTTAATAAGATTAGATTTTCGCCTTGGAACTCCTTAGAGGTTACGAGGGATAAGGATTTTATAAAAGTCTTACGACTTAACTCCGAATGTCATTATGCACAGAAGGCGAAGCAATCTCATTTGAGTGAAAAAAGAGACGAGACCCAATCCGTGATTAAGTTTAAGATAGGCGATATTTGTTTCTATATTCTATTATCCCCTAACTTTCTAAAACTTAAAGAGACCTTTATGGTTGCCGAGTCAGCTGGAATTTTGACTATAAACCTTCTTTGTCAAGGGGAAGAGTTTTTCGTAAATTTCTTTTAAGGGGATTTTTTTCTTTTCCGCTATTCTTTTCAAGTCTTCATATTCAAAGGCAAAATTCACTTCCTTTCCCCGCCACCGGCCAATCTTTAATCTCACTTTGCCGTATTCGGTCTTAATCTCTTTTATCTCCCTCTCCGCCTCATACCTTTCTATTGGATAGACTCTTACCCCTAAGGTCTTGGTTTGAGAAAAAATCTCATCAATCATCTCATCCCTCTTCTCTTCTTTTGTCATAACGGAAATCTTTATCCCGGGGCGGTTCTTTTTACAATAGATTGGTGTGAAATAAATATCCAAAGCCCCTTTCTTTAATAATCTCTCCATTAGATAGCCCAAGATCTCGGGTGAGGTGTTGTCAACATTGGTCTCAATTAGAAAGATTTGCTTCGGTTTCTCTTCCAATTTGCCAACGATTGCCCTTAAAAGATTAGGCTCTTTGAGGTCAAAGGTACCGGTGCCGTAACCAATCCTTTCTATTTTCATTAAAGGTAAAGGGCAAAATTTTTTGACTAATGATTTTATAAGTAAAGCGCCGGTTGGGGTGGTAATCTCAAAGTCAATATCCTTCTCGTAGACCGGTATCCCTTTTAATATTTCTAAGGTGACCGGTGCCTTTATCTTCCCCAAAGGGACAAAAGAGGCATAAATCTCTCTTATTTCTAAGAGGTTAAGCGCCAAAAGGCAACCGACAATATCTAAGAGGGTATCGTATTCTCCCAATTCGTGGAGGTGAGTCGTCTTTTTTCTGTGTACCTTCGCTTCCGCTTTTAAAAGGAGGGAGAAAATTTCTTTTG
>JBDRVQ010000011.1 GCA_039801905.1 candidate division WOR-3 bacterium
ATCCCCATCCCCAGAATGTGGGCACTGGTGCCCCTTCCGCAGTCATTTCGGTTGGGGCAACCGACAATAATGACAATATCGCCAGTTTCTCTTCCCGTGGTCCGACAAGGGTTTGGGATACCGTTCCTCCCTGGTATGACTATTCACCTTACTTAATGGACCCCGATATCTGCGCCCCGGGTGTTAATATCCTTTCCACCTATTATTCCAGTGACCAGAGTTATACCCAGATGTCCGGAACTTCCATGGCAACACCCCATCTGGCTGGGGTTTGCGCCTTAATGCTTTCCAAGAATCCCTATTTAACCCCGAGGCAGATTGATTCCATCTTAGAGCGGCATGCGGTTGTTGATTTGGGTGCTCCTGGTAAAGATACAGTCTTCGGCTCCGGAAGGGTTGATTGTAGTTTAGCAGTTGCCTTCACCCCACCACCAATCTCCCATGATGTTGGGGTTTTGGCAATTGTGGCACCAAACGGAATGATTGACTCTTTGACCCAAATCACTCCCGCCTGTACTGTCAAGAATTATGGTAACCAGCCGGAGAATTATTTAGTACGGATGAAGATTGGCAATTTCTATAACCAGACCGCAACCGTTTCTGGTCATTCTCCGGGAACAGTGCTTTATCTAACCTTCCCGAGTTATTCTTCCTGGCCCAGAGGAACTTGGGCAGTCTCTTGCTCTACAGAACTTTCTGGGGACCAGAATCCCAATAACGATAAGAGGACTTCGCAAATTTCAGTTCGGGTTCGGGATGTTGGTTGTTTTCAGATTACTTCGCCACCCAATCTTGTTGATTCCGGAACTTCTTATACCCCTTCTTGCAGTCTAAAGAATTATGGGACAACGACTGAGACCTATCCGGTTCGGTTTAAGATTGGTGATTTTTATAACGAAGTTGCCACGGTCTCTAACCATTCTCCGGGACAAACACTCTATCTAACCTTTCCGTCCTATGCCAATTGGCCCAGGGGCAATTGGCCGGTCTCCTGTTCAACGGAACTTAATAATGATTTAGTGCCAGGAAATGATAAGGAGACATCTTCGGTTTCGGTTCGGGTTTTGGATGTGGGAACAGTGATCATCACTTCACCCCGTTTAGTGGTTGATTCCGGTAGTATTGTCACTCCTGCCTGCACGGTCTATAATTACGGGAATCAGGTGGTCTCTTATGGAGTTCGGTTTAAGATTGGCAACTTTTATAACGAACTGGTTTCTGTTTCTAACCATAATCCACAGGAAAAGTTATACCTCACATTTCCAGAATGGGTTGCCAATCAGAGGGGAACTTGGGCGGTTTCTTGCTCTACGGAACTTGAGAACGACCTAAATCCGAATAATGATAAGAGGACAAGTAGTGTTTCGGTTTTAGTACGGGATGTTGGGGTGATTGCCCTTATTTTGCCCGATACCCTTTCTGGCGGTGAACCTTTAACTCCAGCCTGTTCGGTTTATAACTTCGGGACAATCTCTGAGACCTATACCTGCCGGCTAAAAATTGGTGGTTTTTATGACCGAAGGATAACAATTATCAACCATCCACCCCAGAGGGGATTGGCAGTGGTCTTTCCCCAACTCCTGCCCCCACCAGGAACGCATATCGTGCGTTGTTCAACGGAATTAGTTGGAGATTTGATGCCGGAGAATAACCTCTTAATTGATTCCTTCTATGTGCCGACGGTTGCTCTAAAAGAAGAGATGGTAGGAAGATTGGTTAAGCAACCCTTCTTAAAGGTTTCTCCTTCGCCATTCCGGGATGGAATCTTAATTTCCTTTGCCTTGCCTAATGAGGCTTTGGGAAAGATTGAGATTTATAATGGTTGTGGGGAACTGGTGAAATCCTTTAAGGTCTTTGGTTCTAACTCCTTATTCTGGGATGGCAGAGACGAAAAAGGGAATAGCCTGCCCAAAGGAGTATACTTCTATCGGTTAGTAAGTGAGAGTTTCAAGACCACAACCAAGGCATTGAAGGTTGAGTAATAAGGGTTATATTTAAAGAGGATAGAGAAGGGCTATAAAGAAAAGATTAACTTTGCGGGAGAGATTAGGCTAAGTTAAAGACTTAAAGATCTTCCAACTCCCAAATTAGAATCTATCTCCCTCTTTATTGCGTCTTTTATTACTTTACCAATTAGACCGGAAATTAGGCGAATGATTAGACTTTCCTTTATTTTCTCAATTAGATTTGGAATTAGACCTCCATTTACCACTTTTATTATCCCTTCCTTTAGCCCGGAGGTTAGACCCTTAATTAAACCAGGGTTTAAACCGAAGTTTAGGTTTTCTATTAAACCAATAATTAGACATTTAATTAAGCCCCCGATACCATCCCCTGTATGCTACACCCTTTTTTATAAAAAGAAATCTCCCCCTTTCTGAACCCCCTTTATATTATTTATTTCGCCCCTATAATAATAACGGAAATACCCCCCAAATTCCTGACACCAAAATTTCCTCTCAATTTCGGCAAATTTTTCAGTTTGGTACGATTTTTGCTAAATAATTATCTACAATCCAAGTAAAAGGGCGATAAAAACCAAAATGATTATCGCCCCACCCAAAAATAGCCAGCCAATATAAGTAGTGAGAAGTCCACTATGCAGTGCCTTAAACCCTTTAACAAAGACCCCAATGATGTTTTTGAGATGTTCATAGATGTCAAAGAACTTATTCTCGGCAATCCGATAGGTCTCATTAAGGAATTTTATTGATTTAACCGAATCGTAAAAGTAAGTGCCCGGAATCTTTGCCTCATCAATATCAATCACATCCGTTTTCGTCTGGCCACCATCCGGTAAGGTAACAACCGCCTCCGGCGCCGGTGAGATCAATTCGCCACCAACAAAAACCTGAGAGACCCTTGCCCTTTTCCCTGATTGGAAAAGACGGTAGAGGATAAAACCAAAGATTAAACCAAGAATGATAAGAATTGTCGGTCCGCCAGCCCAGAAAGCGGTAAATTGTATCCCCCCAACCTCTGTTAAACCGAGGATTGGTCCGATAAAATAGCGAATTGGTATCTGGACAAATATTCCAAAGATGAGGCAGAGGAAGGCTAAAATCACCATCGGCAGAGTCATACTCAAACCCACCTCTTTTACTAACGGTAAGTTCTTTGGTCTTTCGCCAAAAAAGACCGAATGTAAAACCTTTAAGAAAGAGGCGAGGGTCAAAACACTACCAAAAAGGGCAACCACTAAAAAGATGATAAAAGACCAGTTTGGCCCGTATCCCCCTTGGGAAAGTTCCAAAACCCCTTGGTAGATTAGATACTTGGAGAAAAAGCCATTTAATGGTGGCACTCCAGAAATGGCTAAGGCGGTAAAGAGGGTAGTAAAAAAGGTGAGAGGCATTGCTTTAGCCAAACCACCCAATCTCTCCAATTTCGTCTCCCCGGTTTCATATTCTACCGCACCGGCACTGAGGAAGAGACCGGTTTTATAAATGGCATTATTAATCATATGGAATAGCCCACCAATAATGCCAATTGGCACTCCGGTGCCAATCCCTAAGACCATATAGCCAACCTGACTGACCGCATGGTAAGAGAGGAGTTTCAATAAGTTCTTTTGCATCAAAGCCATCGCCACCGCGGCGATAATGGTCAAAGAGCCTAAAGCCATCAAAAGAATTGAGATTGGGGAGTTGGGAATGACCGGGAAGAGATGAAGGGTAAGTCGCGCCAATAGGTAAATTCCTAAAAGTTTATCTAAAGAAGCGGGTAAAAGAGCCATTACCGGCACTGGAGCAAATTCCGCAGCATCCGGAATCCAGGTGTGGAAAGGAATTGATCCGGCTTTAGTTAAAGCCCCAACCAGAAATAATAAAAAGGCAATAATTGGTAATGTCCCTTGCAAAGGAATTCTTATCTCACTCATATTTAAAGTTCCGGTGAGATGGTAGATGAGGGCGGTGCCGATGAGCATTAAGATGTCCGAACCACCAACCATCACCAATGCCTTATTCGCAGCCCTCTCTGAACCTGGTTTCCCTAAGGCGATTAAAAGATAGAGTAAGATTGCCACCCCTCCCCAGGCAAAGAGGAAAATGATAAGATTATCAGAAAGGATGGCTAAGGCACTGGCGGAGATTGTCCAGAGGAGATAGGTGTAATATTCCTTCACCCGGCTATTTTCTGCCATCTTCCTTATGGAGTAAATGGCAATTAAGAGACCGAAGAAGACGGTGGCGAGGAGGATAAAACTGCGGAAAGGATCAGAGACTAAGGTAAATGCCAATTCCGGACCCGACCAAGCCGATTGAGGAAGGAGATACCAAACATAAGTCAATTTTCCGAAGGTGAATAGTACTAAAGTAAAAAGAAAAGAAGCCAAGAGAAGAAGAATGGTCATCGCTTCCCGCAGAAGCCTTCTCTTTTTAGGAATGAAGAGATTAACAAATCCCCCAATTAAAGGCAAAATGATGGGCAATAAGAGTAAGTCAGCCATTAGAAGCCTCCCTGACCAAATATCATATTAGCGTAATTGGTTCCATAGAGAACCGCCTGTTGGGCTAAATCCAAAAAGATATTTCTTACCCCCGGGAGAATCAAAACCCCGGATAAAAGAGAGAGGATAGAGAGAAGAATCAAAGGAGAAGTCATTCCTATCGGCACCTCTCTTATCCCGTTCAGATTCTCCGGGCGATTTCCCAAAAATACCCTTCTCTGCATCCGGATGAAAGAAGCCAAAGTTAAAATCGCGGCTAACCCCGCAATACCGGCTAAGAGATATTGCTTTGCTGCAATCGCCGCCAGAATGAGAATCAACTTTGACCAGAAGCCATTAAAGGGGGGAACTCCGGAGGCGGCAAATGTACCGATAAAGGCGGAAACTCCGGTCAGAGGCATCTTCCCTAAGAGCCCACCCAACTTCTCCATTCTCCTCGTCCCGGTCGCGTACTCAATCGCCCCGGAGTTAAAAAAGAGAAGGGACTTAAATACCGCATGGTTTAAGAGATGGAAGAGCCCACCCATAATGCCTAAGGGGGTTCCTAAACCAAATCCCAAAAGGATATAACCAACCTGACTAATACTACAATAGGCTAAAAGGCGTTTGATGTCGTTCTGCCCCAATTGCAAAATCACCCCGATGAGCATTGATAAACCCGCTAAGAAAAGTAGAATATTGGCAACAATGGGGTTCATCCCAAAGACATTGAAAAATACCCTAACCAACGCATAGACACCCAAAACCTTAATCAAAACTCCGGAAAGGAGAGCGGAGATTGGTGCCGGGGCAGAAGGGTGAGCATCAGGCAGCCAGGCATGAAAAGGAATTAAAGCCGCCTTTATCCCAAAGCCGATGAGAAATAAGACCGAAGAGAAGAGAACAAAGGGTTTTGTGCCATTTCCGGTTATCACCCGGGAGATATCCGCCATATTTAAGGTCCCGGTAGCGGCATAAAGAAGGGCGATACTTAAAAGAATGGTTAAAGAGCCAATCTCCCCCATCACCATATACTTAAATCCCGCTTCCAACTCTTCCTGTCCGGTTCCAAAACTGACTAAGGCATAAGAGGCGATGGTAGCAATCTCTAAGAAGACAAAGAGGTTAAATAAATCACCCGTCAGAGTGACCCCAATCATTCCGGTAATCATCAAAAAGAGGAGGGCATAAAACTTATGTTTGGCAGTAAATTTCTCCATATAGTTGATGGAAAAGATGGTTGCCATAAAACCAATGAAAGTAATCACTAAGAGGATGAGGGCACTGAGACCGTCAAGAACTAAAAGGATACCCAATGGTGGCCGCCAGCCACCCATAAAGTATAAGGAATGGTTCGGGCGGGCAATTTCTGTTAAGGCGAGAATTGAAAGGAGGAATAAAATCCCGGTGATAAAATTAGCGAAGATGTCGGAAAAGGACCGGGCTTGCTTTTTGAAAATTGAACCAAAGAGATAAATAAAAAATGCCGAAAATAAGGGTAAGACAACAAAAATTGGTAGCCACTGTGCGATGAGCATAAGAACTCCTTAAAAAAAGAGAAAGAAAAGGATAAAAAACCCAAAAAGACCAGCGAGTATAAGTAAAGGTAAAATCAGTTTACTCTGGGGCAGAGAGAATGGTAAACCACCATCCGGAGCCGTTTCTTTTTCTTCTAATTTCTTTTCTTTTAACATCTTTCCTCCCGTTATTTAAGATTTAAAAATCGCGCCGCTAATTTTTGCCAAGTCTTTCGCGAAATTTTTCCGCTAAAATCCGAAATTAACTCTCCACCATCGCTAATCGTCACCTCGCATTCCTCTTTCAGAATTTCCTGCAACTGTTCCACTTCATCCCTTAACCACCGTTCCGCGGAACTTCCCCGCAAGAAATCCTTTAAGGTATCAACAAGCGCTTCGGGAAAGAGAGAAACTAACCAGCCTTTCTCGTAGGGGTCTTGAGAAAGAACCTCAGGTTTTGTGACGATCTCCTGGTTAACTTCTTTAATCTCTCCGGAAATGGGGGAAGAAAGACTGATGGAATAATTGCCAATTCGGAACTGACCGATACTTTCCTCCTGCTTTATTTTTTCCCCTTCCTTTGGTAAAGTGATTTCCGTAATGCCGTTAAGAATTTTACTTGCGAAGTCATCAATCCCTAACTTTATCGTTCCTTCTTTTTCAATCATCACCCAAAAGTGCTTGGGATGATAATAGAGATCAGAATGGAGAGCAAAACCAGAAACCTTTTTCATCTTCTCCCGCTTTGTCCTTCTTCTTAATAAAAGGGGATGGCTCTCCGCCAAATCGGAAATCATCTGGTCAACCGGACAATGCCAGCATTCATAATTATTAGAGCAAAGTTTATAAGACAAATCCCCAGTAAGATAATAACGACACATCCTCTTTTCCCCGGGTAAACTTCGCAACTTCTCTAGTGCCTGGACAATCATCGGTTGTTCTCCGTAACCAGCTCCACTGATAAGGGCTTGGTCAAATTCGCAATTCTTACAGTCATAATTTCTGGTGCAGAGGCGATAAGAAACAACCCCCGCCTTCATCCAGATACACTCTTTCGTTTGACTCTCTTTCATAAAAACCTCCTCCTTTTTCGCTTCAACTTTAACAACTTCTTGGGTTTTTAAGTAAAACTGTTTATAAATCGAACATCTTTCCGGACACCCAACACAAGGGTCGTCTTTAACAAGGCTTGTCCTGGGAAGCATTTTCTTCACTGGATAAGCCTTACAATATCTTACTACAACCTCTTCTAAGAATGGGCATCTCTTTTTCATAACATACTTATCAAGCAAATTTCGTGCCAAAATCTTTTTAACTTAAGTTTTTATCAATCAATAACTTATAAAAATAGGAACCCTTCTTTATGTTTATTTTTGCAACATCTGTTGCACTTTTAATCAATTTTTATATTATAATCCTTAATTTTCCGATACAAAGTGACCCGATTTATTCCTAAAATTTCAGCTGCCTGGCTAATATTACCTTTCATCTCCCTTAAAACCTTTTCAATATGCTCCTTCTCCACATCGCGCAGGGTCTTTCCGAAAGGTAAATTTTTCTCCACACTTCTCGTAAATACCGAAGGCAGGGCTTCCGGGAGAATGATATCACCTTGAGTTATTACTACCGCGTGTTCAATAGCATTCTCCAATTCCCTGACATTTCCCGGCCAATCATAATCCAGCAAAAGATTCAATGCCTCCGGAGAAATTTTACTAACTCTCTTTCCAGTCGCCGCGGAAAACTTCTCTAAAAAATGTTGCACCAAAAGCGGGATATCTTCTTTCCTTTCTCTAAGGGGAGGAACTTTTATCGTAATGACATTGAGCCGATAGAATAAATCCTCACGGAATTTTCCCGCCGCCACTAATTCTTTTAAATCCCGATTGGTAGCGGCGATAATCCGCACATCAATTTTTATCGTTTCTGTTGAACCTAAACGACGGAACTCCCGTTCCTGTAAGAAGCGTAAAAGGTCAACCTGGGTCTTCAAACTGATATCGGCGATTTCATCTAAAAATAAAGTGCCCCCATCCGCCATTTCAATCTTTCCCTTTTTCCCGACCACTGCTCCGGTGAAGGCACCTTTTTCGTAACCAAAGAGTTCTGCCTCTAAAAGTGTTTCCGGGAGGGCACCACAGGCCAGGGGGATAAAAGGACCTTCTCTTCTCGGACTTTCCGAATGGATCGCCCGGGCAATCAACTCCTTTCCGGTTCCGGATTCCCCTTCAACTAAGACCGTGGACCGGGTTGGGGCAACGGTTTTTATCAACTCAAAAACCCTTTGCATCTTTGGACTTTTACCGATAATGTCGTGAAATTGATATTTTTGACTTAACTCCTTTCGGAGAATGATATTTTCCTTCTTTAAGTTCTGGTGCTCAATAATCTTTCGGATAACCATTCCCAATTCTTCGGGATGGAACGGCTTAACGATATAATCATAGGCACCTTCCTTCATCGCCGCCACCGCGGTATCCACGGTCGCGTAGGCAGTAATGATAATCACCGGCACATCAAGATTTAATTTTTTCACAGCCCGTAACACCTCTATCCCGTCCATCTTGGGCATCTTTAAGTCAACCAGCATCACGTTGAAAGATTCCTTTTGCACCAATTCCAATGCCTTAAAACCATCCTCCACCGCTACTACTTCATAGCCATCTTCTTTCAGCCAATCGGTTAGGGATTGGCGCATAATCTCTTCGTCATCAACGATAAGAATTTGGCTCATTTCTCCTCCCAACTTTTCCCTTCTAACTCTTTTATCATCTTCATTAAAAAGTCTTGGCAACAAGGACAGAAATGTTTAAGTTTCTGGTCAATCCCCCAGACATCCGGAGCGAATGCCATTACGCATTCTTTAAGGGCACAATGGACCAAACCAAATGTGTGGCCTAGTTCGTGAATCGCCTCCTTCACCACCCGGGTTAAAAAAAGAGATGGGTTAGGTGGTAAAGTGTAGTATTCTGGACGGAGGCGGGCTAAAGAGATGACCGCACTCTTCCCTTTCAACTGTGCCTCCCCAAAGACAAAAGTTAAGACCGGGGTGCAGAGGTCAACTTCGGTAATCCCTAAGATTTTGAGGCTGTTCGGGGGAAGATGGTTAACAATCTCCTTTAAGATTTTACTTGAATAGTATTGACCCCGGCTTGGTTCAAAGGCATAAGCCGGGTTAGGGACCTCAGAGATGATTTTGGCGGGAAACGGATAAACCTCCTCTAAACCCTCTTTCACCGCGGCTAAAACTTCTCCTTCAATCTTGCCGATTGGCAATATGTAAATGATGCGGTTCATTCAATACTCACCGGGAGGGAAATGGTAAAGATTGTCCCCTTATTCACCTCACTTTTCACATTGATTTGTCCCCGATGCCGGCTCACAATCCCATAGACGACGGAAAGACCGAGACCAGTTCCTTTTGGTTTCGTGGTGAAGAAGGGGTCAAAGATGCGGGGCAGATTTTCCGGAGGAATTCCTTTTCCGGTATCGGCAAATTCAATCTCTACCATATTGTCTTTCCGCTGGGTGGTGATCGTCAACTTTCCTCCCTTCTCCATTGCCTCACAAGCGTTGATAATAATATTCATAAAGGTCTGCTGGAGTTGGGCGAAATCAGCGGTAATCTGAGGACAGGGACCATAATGTTTCTCCACTTCAACGTTTTGGAGCCTTAACTTGTGGGCTAACAATTCTAAGGATTCATCTAAAACATGGTGGATATCAACCGGCTTGAGGTTGGGCTCCGATTGTCGGGCGAAGTCTAAGAGATTTCGGACAATCGTTCCACACCGCGCTGTCTCCTTTTCCATTATCGCCAAATACCTTTTCATCTCACCGTCTCCGGTATTACCCATTTTTGCTAACTTCTTTTGGATAAGTCGAATATAAGTGAGTATCCCCGCGATGGGATTATTTATCTCGTGAGCCACCCCGGCCGCTAATTGGCCCAAGGTTGCCAAACGTTCCGAACGCATCAACTGCTGGGAAGTTGCTTCTTTTAACTTCTCCTCTCGTTCCTTCAAGGAAGAAGCCATAAAGTTAAAACTCTCGCTCACCTCTCTCAACTCATCTTTTGTTTTCACCTCCACCCTTTGAGAGAAATCACCACGGGCAATCTGCCGCGAGGCAGAGATGATTTTCTTTAAGGGCAAGAGGATACTTCGGGCTAAAAGAAAAGAAACCAGTACCGCGATACTCACCCCAATCAACATAATACTGACAAAAGTCACTATCGCCTTCTTCTTCATATCAAAGAACTTTTCCGCCCGCAGTCCAACATAAAGAATCCCCACCGTCTTACCATTGATATTTCTTATTGGCTCGTAGGCGGTAATATACCAATCCTGGACGACGAATGCCTGGTCGATAAAAGCTCTCCCTTTTTCTAAGACCTCGGTATAAACATTCTCTGCCACTCGGGTGCCAATTGCTCTTCTCCCATCCGGAAAACGGACATTGGTGGCAATCCGGACATCACCCTGAAAGATAGTGGCGGTGCCGATTTCTTTTCCCTTATAGACCTCACCCTTAAAGACCAAATCCTTTATCCTGTCAACAAGAAAATAATTCTGATTGAGAATTCTCCCTCCGTAGAGAGTTCCTAAAAATCTCCCATCCTGGGTAAAAATTGGGGCGCAGGCTAAAAGAAACATCCCGGCATTTAATTTCCCACCCTCCTTTAACTTTGCCCGTGGTGTCGGAACAATCTCAATTTCCGCCAGTTGTACCAACTCCTCACTTTCCCTTAAAATCTCTTCTCGGGGAATAATCGTTGTCGCCTGAGCTACTTCCTTCTTTTCCAACACCCATTTCACTAAATCATTATCCACCTTATCTCCGTACCTCTTCGGATTCCGGGCACTAACTAAGACCCGACCCAAAGAATCGGTTAGAGTTAAGATATCAAGAAACTCCTCCCTTCTAATCTTTGCCAGTTCTAGTCCTATCGCTTTAAGATTTCCCCCCAAGATACCTTCTTGGAGAAAAAATCTTAAACTGGCGAACCGGATTACATCCTTAATATCCCCTAAATTTTCCTGGTAAATTTCCCGGGCAACATTTAAGTCCGATTTTACCTTACTCTGGGCTTGTTTCACAATCCCATCGGCGATGAAATGAATCCCAATCCAGATGGCTAAGGCACCGATCAAGGCAATCACTAAAAGAAAACTAAGAATAAATTTTCCTGTAATCCCAACGCGCATTAAGTTATTTTATGGAAAAAATCTTAATCGTCAAGAAAGAAAAATTGGGAAGCAAAGAGGGAATTAATTTGTTATTATGTATCTGTGAGGCTCAGAATTAAAGGCTAAGAGATGAGGGCGGAAATCTGGGCTAAGGTCTCCTCCTTTGTGTAATGTTTCAAAGTAATCGCACCCGAAGGACAAGCAGCAACACACGCCCCACACCCTTTACAGAGAACCGCTTCTACGGTCATCACCTTTTTTTCGCTATTAAAAACTAACGCCTGATAGGGACAGAGGCCTTCGCAGATATGGCAACCGGAGCATTGTTCTTCTTTAATCTCAGCCACAATCGGCTCCACTGTGATCATATCCTTATTTAACAGGGCGATGACCGATGCCGCGGCTCCTTTTGCCTGGGCTACCGCATCCGGAATATCCTTCGGTCCCTGGCAGACCCCAGCTAAATAGACACCATCAATGTTGGAATCAACCGGCCTTAATTTGGGATGCGCCTCCAAAAAGAATCGGTCCGGAGAGAGCGATAACTTCAAGATATTAGCTAAATGTTTACTATCCGCCCTTGGCACTAAACCGGTACCCAAAACCACACAATCGGTCTTATGCTCAACCACTTCTCCCAGTAAGGTATCCTCCACTCGCACTATCAACTTGTCTCCGTCTCGGTAAATTTCTGATGGATTCCCTCTTCGGTAGATTACTCCTTCCTGTTTCACCCGGTCGTAAAACTCTTCAAACCCTTTTCCGAATGCCCGGACATCCATATAAAAAACTGTAACCCGGGCATCCGGAATCCTCTCTTTTACCAAATGTGCCTGCTTGGCGATATACATACAGCAGACCCGAGAGCAATATTCATTGCCAATCTGCTTATCCCGGGAGCCGACGCAGTGGATAAAGGTAATATCTTTTGGTCGCTTTCCGTTAACAATAAACTCACCGCTGGTTGGTCCGGAGGCGGAGAGAAGTCTTTCCGCCTGCAAACCAGTTATCACTTCGGGATATTTACCAAAGCCAAATTCCGGCTTTAATGTGGCGTCAAATTCATCATAGCCCGTGGCTAAAATAATTGCCCCAACCTCCAATTCCAAGACTTCGTCTTCCTGAGTAAAGTCAATCGCCTGTGGTTTACAGACCTTAACACATTCTTGACATTCGGAACAGACCGAACAATTTAGGCACCGCTTTGCTTCTCTTTTTGCCTCCTCTTCGGAAAAGCCCAATTCTACTTCGGAAAAATTTCTCCTTTCCCCGATTGAAATTTTCCGCATTGGGGTGCGCGAAATCTTAGGAAACCGCGCGTACTCTTCCTCCATAAATCGGACAATCTCCGGATTTGGTTTTGC
The DNA here is from genome assembly GCA_039801905.1 of candidate division WOR-3 bacterium. Lineage (NCBI taxonomy): Bacteria > Pseudomonadati > Caldifarciminota > Caldifarciminota bacterium. The sequence continues at coordinate 12,500 of JBDRVQ010000011.1, forward strand.
CAAAGGCTTCGTCCCCGTCAAGTAGTTATCAATCGCTTCCGCTGCCTTCTTCCCCATCGCTACCGCTTCAATCACCGTTGCCGGTCCGGAGACCAAGTCCCCTCCGGCGAAAACTCCCTCTTGGGAGGTCATCAGGGTTTCGGAATCAACGACCAGTGTCCCTAAACGGGTCTTAGCAAAATTGGGCAAGAAAGAGAGGTCTGGGGTTTGACCAATCGCCGGAATTAAGATATCGCAATCTAAAAGGAATTCACTTCCAGGGATTGGGATGGGCCTGCGCCGACCTGTGGCATCTGGTTCCGCCAATTCCATCCTCTGACATTCAATCGCTCTTACTTTATTTGGTCCGATGATCTTCGTGGGCGCCGCTAAATAGATAATCTCCACCCCTTCCTTTTCTGCTTCTTCCCTTTCCCAAGGGTTAGCGGGCATTTCGTTTAAACTGCGGCGGTAAATTATCCGCACCTTCTTTGCCCCGAGGCGATAAGCGACCCTTGCCGCATCAAATGCCGCATTCCCTCCACCGATGACACAAATAACCTTATCCTTTATCACCGGAGTAAAATCCATTAATTTCCGATTGACCGATTTTAAAAACTCAAGGCAGGAATAGACCCCTTCTAATTCCTCTCCTGGGATATTCAGTTTTAGGTCCTGATAGGCACCGGTTGCCAAAAATACCGCGGCGTAACCATCCCCGAATAAATCTTCAATGGTAAAATCTTTACCTAATGTCATTTCGGTTTTTAACTCAATGCCGTGGGCTAAAATAAAATCAATATCCGCCCTGAGCGCCTCCCGAGGTAAACGAAATTCCGGAATCCCGGTAATAAGCATTCCACCCGGTTCGGAAAGTTTTTCAAAACAGGTTACCGGATAACCCCTCTTTGTTAAGAAATAGGCACAGGTGAGACCAGCCGGACCCGTTCCCACTATTGCTACTTTTTGGGATTTGGTCTTTGGCACCGGTTCGGGTAATTTCTTCCCACTTTTCCGCCAATAGTCAGCGATAAATCGTTTTAAGGAAGCGATGGCGATGGGTGCATCTTTTCGGTTGCACTCCCCTTCGCAGGGATGATTACAGACCCGGCCGCAAACTGAGGCGAAAGGATTTGCCTCCCTTTCTAAGTTTAATGCCTCCTCATATTTTCCCGCGGCAATTAAGGCGATATAGCCGTGGGCGTTCACACCGGCCGGACAACCTGCCCGACAGGGTGAAATCCCTTTCCGGTCAATTGTATAGACATTAGGGACCGCCTGAGGAAATGGCCGATAAATTGCGGTCCGCTTTCTCAACCCCATATCAAATTCACTATCAACTCGGACCGGGCAGGCATATTCACAATCTTGGCAGGCGTTACAGAGTTGGGTTGAGACATATCGCGCCTTCCTTCTCACTCTTACCCGAAAATTCCCAATTGAACCGGAGACATCTTCCACTTCGGCATAGGTTAATAACTCAATATTTTTATTCCTTGCCACATCCACCATCTTGGGGGTTAAGATACAGGCGGCGCAGTCCAAAGTAGGAAAGGTCTTTTCCAATTGTGCCATCCGGCCACCAATGGAAGGCTCCTTTTCCACTAAATAGACCTTATAACCAGCATCCGCAATATCCAATGCCGCTTGGATGCCACTAATCCCGCCACCAATCACCAATGCCGATTTTGTTACTGGCACCTCTTTGGGAACCAATGGTTCTAAGAAGATTGCCCGCATCACTGCACTTCTCACCAGATCCTTTGCCTTCTCGGTTGCCTCTTTTTTATCCTCATGAACCCAGGAACAATGCTCTCGGATATTTGCCATCTCAAAGAGATAAGGATTTATCCCAACTTCAAAGATACAACCACGAAAGGTTGGTTCGTGCATTCTGGGAGAGCAAGAGGCAACCACAATCCGATTTAAGTTATACTCTTTAATATCCTTCTTGATTAAATCCTGGCCGGGGTCGGAACACATGTAGAGATAATCCCGGGCGATTACCACATTGGGCAGGTTTTTAGCAAACTCCGCAACCGCCTTCACATCAACGGTCTTGGAGATATTTACTCCGCAGTGACAAATATAAACACCAATTCTCGCTTCTGCCATAGAAGGCATTTTAATAAATTCTTTTCCTCTGTCAACTCAACTCTTATCCCCGACCACCGAAAAAGATATAAAACTGAAAATAAGGTCCGCTCAAATTGAGGTCGGGTCCGTTATTCATCTTCTGTCCAGTTTCGTATTCCCAAGATGATTTCCCAGGGAAGAAGATATAGCCACCTTTCAAACTGAAACCGATAAAAGAAATTGGAAAATCAAGAGAAAGACCCGGGGAGAGGGCAAAACCACCTTTTGTTATCTTCGCTCCAAAATTGGGATTTTTGATTAAATCTTCAAAATTGGTCGGGGGGATTTTATTAGGCTTTAAGAAAAAGGTAAAACCACCGCCACCAATGCCCAAAAGGAACCGGGGATTAAAGAATTTAATGGTAATTGGGATATACCCCACTTCAAAGAAGCCGGCGCCGAAATCGGCATCAATTGCTAAACTATCGCTTGCCACACTCTGGGAACCACCAAAACCAAAACCACCAATCGTTATTTTCCCAACCTGTGCCCAACCGCCGCCCCCAAAACCAAAGTGCGTCTGGGAGAACTTACTGGAAAATTGATTTTGGGCGAGGACTTCGTTCACCTTATTGAAATTGAAAATAGAAAGGGTGGGGGAGAAACCGCCAAAACCACCGCCTTGAATTCTACCTTTTTGGTTATGGCATTTTCCTTTTCCCAATCTCACGGAAAAAATCTTCTCTTCGTTTTCTCTTGCCACTTTTAATCTTAATAATCCATTCGCTTCTTTTTGACGGACGATCTCTGCCACCATTTCTATATTCTCTACCTTCTGGCCATCAACCTCTAAGAGGATGTCACCAACAAGAATTCCTGCTTCCGCAGCTGGACTACCTTCCATCACCTCTTGCACCAAAATTTCTTTCTCCGATTCCGTAAGATGAAGACCGAGATGGACAGTTATACACCCTTGGCTAAAAATAATTTCTGGGAGAGTAAATATCCCCATAAAAATAAAGAGAAGATAAGGTCTTTTCATTTTTCCTCCAAAACTTTGTAATATAAATAATAATATCCATTCTGTCAAATCCTAAAAATCTACTCCGGCATTTACACCATAAGGTTTGCGATTCGGGAATATTAGATACTCATAAGGAAGATTGGTAAAATCTATGACGCTACCGGCAGAAAAGAAAAGAGATTAAAAATGGGCGTATAATTCAAAAAACGGAAAAGGTAATTAAGAGATTTGATTCTAAATTAATAACTGTGCTTTAGGATAAACCTAAAAAATATGCGACATAAAAGTCGCTTTTTAATAAGGGGGAGTTCTGTTTAGGTTCTTTATTTTCAATAACTTAATCAATTGGGGGCTAAATTTAAGTGAGCCCTACCACCGCCACCCCTACGACTTCCCCTCCCACCCATTAGCCGGGTTTTCGCTCGTCCTTTAAGGACCAATTCCTTTCGCGGTTAAGGGTCTAATCTTCTCACTGATCTCTTTCCCGAAAAAGGGTTTAATCTTCTCACCAATCTCTTCTCCCGGAAAAGATGTAAGAAAATCTCTAATCTATCGCCTAATCCCAGGACTAATTTTGGGAGCGAAGTGACGGATAGTGAGGCATTCGGTTTTTGCTGGAAAACTGGTTATTGACAGGGATGGGTTATTATTTATAATACTTCTATGTGGAAAGGTCCTTTGGAGAAGATTGATAACTGGCGGTGGAAGATTCCCCAGAGTTATAAGAAGGAGATGCGGGTGGAAGGTGTAATATATGCCTCCCCTGAGATGCTTGAGAAGATAAAGGAAGATATGGCTCCCGAACAAGTGGCAAATGTTGCCACCCTGCCCGGAATCTTAAAATATTCCCTGGCGATGCCGGATATTCATTGGGGTTATGGTTTTGCTATCGGCGGTGTTGCCGGTTTCTCAATAAAAGAAGGGGTCATCTCTCCCGGCGGTGTCGGCTATGATATAAACTGTGGCGTGCGATTACTCCGCACCAACCTAACAAAGAAAGACATTACGGAAAAAATTTTGGAAGAACTGGTTAGGGCTATATTCTATAATGTTCCTTCTGGTGTTGGCTCAACCGGTAAAATTCGCATTTCCCAATCAGAAGTGAAAGAGGTCTTATATAAAGGCGCGAGATGGGCTTATGAGAAAGGTTTTGGCACAGAAAGGGATTTACGCTTCACGGAAGAAGAAGGGCAGATGAAAGGCGCCGACCCTGATAAAATCTCTAAACGAGCCTTAGAGAGGGGGGCACCACAATTGGGAACCTTGGGAGCAGGGAATCACTTCTTAGAAATCCAGGAGATTGAGGAAATCTATGACCAAGAGGCAGCGAAGGTCTTTAACTTAGAAAAGGGGATGATAACCGTTATGATTCACACCGGCAGCCGGGGACTTGGTTATCAGATTTGCGATGATAATGTTCGGGAATTGGGGAAGGCGGTCCAAAAGTATGGGATTTATTTGCCCGACCGGCAATTGGCTTGTGCCCCAATTGAATCGCCAGAAGGCAAGGCATATTTTTCCGCGATGGTCTGCGCGGCAAATTATGCCTGGGCAAATCGCCAGTGCATCACCCACTGGGTAAGGGAGGCATTCTCCCAGGTCTTTAAGAAAAAGGTTGAAGATTTAGGCTTAGAATTAATATATGATGTTGCCCATAATATCGCCAAGTTTGAAAAACACTTGGTTAACGGTAAAGAGATGACAGTCTGTGTCCACCGGAAGGGAGCGACCCGTGCCTTTCCTCCTGGTCATCCTTCCCTTCCCGAAAAATACCGACCACTTGGCCAACCAGTTATCATTCCGGGTGATATGGGAACAAATTCCTATCTCTTATTAGGAACCCAAAGGGCGATGGAAGAGACCTTCGGCTCTACCTGTCATGGTGCCGGAAGGGTCTGGTCCCGCACCAAGGCATTAGAAGAGACAAGGCACAGAAATGTCGCTCAGGAATTAAAATCCAAAGGGATTTTAGTGATGGCAGCATCAAAAGAGGTTTTAAGGGAAGAAGTTCCGGATGCCTATAAAGATGTCAATTTGGTGGTTGAGGTCTGCCATAATGCCGGCATCTCTAAGAAAGTCTGCCGGATGCGTCCCTTAGGAGTGGTGAAAGGTTAGAGACTATTTCAAAATCGGGATAATACAGATAAACTTAAATGGTTCTTCTCTGGTATTTTCAAAGCTATGCTCCTCTCCGGCTTGGATAAATATCGCATCCCCTTCCCTTAAATCAAACTCTTTATCTCTTCCCTTTAACTTTCCGAAACCACTCACCACAAATATCTCGTGTTCAAAATCGTGCTGATGGAATGGAATCTTTTCCCCTTTTCTTTTAATCTCAAATAAGCGCATGGCAAAGTTCTTTGCCCCATCCTTTTCCGAGATGAGCCACCTTAAAGTTGCCTCGGCTCCTGGTACCATTGGCTTCTCTTCTCTTACTTCGGAATAATGGCGAACCAGCATAAGAGATTATAAAAAGAAAATAACCCCTGTCAACTTGCCAAAATTTATTCCCTAATTTATAATTCCTTATGGACCTGGCAGAGAAGATAAAAGAGGCACCAACCCAACCTGGTGTCTATATCTTTAAGGATAAGCAGGGTAAGGCAATCTATATCGGTAAGGCAAGGAATTTAAGGGAGAGGTTAAAATCTTATCTTTCCCCTCCATTATCCCCAAGGCTGGAGACAATCCAAAGGAAGGCTTACGATTTAGATTTCATTGTCACCGACTCCGAAGTCTCCGCTTTGGTCTTAGAAGATAACCTAATCAAAATCAATAAGCCCCGGTATAATGTCCGGTTAAAGGACGATAAGAAATTCCCCTATCTCAAAATCACCATTAAAGAACAATACCCGAGAATCTATCCTACGAGAAACTTAAAACCAGATGGTTCAATCCTATTTGGTCCTTATACCTCAGCCCGTTCCTTAAAGACCGCCTTAAAGGCGGTAAAGAAGGTATTTAAAATTAGGACCTGTGCCAAGAAGATTCCTTCCGGAGAGAGACCTTGCCTCAACTACCAATTGCACCGCTGTTTGGCACCCTGCCAGGGAAATATCCCAGAAGATTTTTATCGGGAAAGGACCGAAGAGGTGATTGCCTTTTTGACCGGGAAATCGGACCGCTTGGAAAAGGAGATTGAGAAGAAGATGTGGGAGGCAGCGGAAAAGGAAAATTTTGAAAGGGCACAGGTTTTGCGCGACCAGTTATTTGCCTTACGGGAGATAAGAAAGAATCAGACCGTTGTCAGCAAAGATAGAAAGCGTAGGGATTTTATCGGCATCGCCCAGGAAGGAGAAACTGCCTGTGCGGTCATCTTTAAGGTCTCAGAAGGGAAATTGGCGGATAAAGAAGAATACATCTTTACCCTTCCCAAAGAGACTCCAAAAGAAGAGATTATTGAAACTATCCTCCGCTCCACTTATACCCATACCTATGATTTACCATCAGAGATTATCATCCCTTTTCCTATCCCCGAACCTCAGACCTTCCAAGCATTTATCTTAGAAAAGCGGGGGAGATTGATTAAAATTAAGGTAGCAAAAAAGGGGGAAAATAGAAAATTATTGAAGTTAGCCGAAGAGAATGCCTTAATTAAGTTAAAAGAATCTTTACCGAAGAAGCGAATTCCTCATCCCAATCAGGAATTGGCAAAATACTTAAATTTGCCCAAAATCCCTTTGCGCATTGAAGGGGTTGATATCTCAAATATCTCAGGAAAATATGCGACCGGCTCTATCGTTGTCTTTTTGGGTAATGAGCCAAAGAAGGATGAATATCGGAAGTTTCGGATTAAGACCCTCTCTTCTCCCAATGACTACGGAATGATGGAAGAGGTATTGAGAAGAAGGGTGAAGAGATTAGTTGAAGAGAAGAAACCCCTCCCGGATTTAGTTTTAGTTGATGGTGGCAAGGGACAATTGGGAGTGGCAAAGAAGGTCTATTCAGAAATTGATAAAGAAATTCCGGTTTTAGCCTTTGCCAAAAGGACTGATACCTTATACCTTCCTGACGGTCGGGAGGTTTCCATTCCGGCTTATTCTCCAGCCTTAAAACTCTTAAAGAGAATTCGGGATGCCGCCCATAACTTTGCCATTACCTATCATAAAAAATTAAGAAGCAAGGCGGTTAAGAAATCAATCTTGGACGAAATCCCCGGAATTGGAGAGAAGAGAAAGAAAGAACTCTTACTCTATTTTGGTAGTATAGAAAGGTTAAAGAGTGCAAGTATTGAAGATATTAAAAAGGTAAAGGGAATTGGCAAAACCTTCGCCGCAAAAATCTACGAGTATTTACACCGCTAAAAATATTAGGGATTTTTCTTTTCCTCATAATCCCAGATTAATGAGAGGAGGCGGCTTAAGGTTGATTTCAGTTCCTTTCTTGGCACAATCAGGTCAACAAAACCCTTCTCCAAGAGAAATTCTGCCTTCTGGAAACCTTCGGGTAGTTTCTCCTTTATCGTCTCGGCAATCACCCTCGGTCCGGTAAAACCGAGCATCGCCCCAGGCTCAGCGATAATTATATCGCCCAAAGAGGCAAAGGATGCCATCACCCCGGCATAGCAGGGGTTGACCAAAATTGAGATGTAAGGGATTCTCGCCTTATGGAGAAGGGTCAAATGAATTGCCGTATTTGCCATCTGCACCAAGGAGAACATCCCCTCCTGCATCCGGGCACCACCAGAAGTGGCAACAATAATTAAAGGTAGTCTCTCCTCCAAAGCCAATTTTATAGAACGGCAAACCTTCTCACCCACCACTACCCCCATACTTCCACCCATAAAATTAAAATCCATCGCCCCAAAAACTACTTCCTTATTATTAATCTTCCCTTTGGTATAGATATAACCTTCTTTCAGTCCAGACTTCTCTTCCGCCTCCACCAACTTCTCTTTATATTTCGGGAAGGTAAGGGGGTCAGAAGAAGTTAAGTTTGGGGAGAGGTCGGAATAAGTTAGGGGATTATCAAGGATGATGGAGAAATACTGTTTGGCACTAATCCGGAAATGATAGGCACAACGGGGACAGACATAAAAGTTTCTCTCAATCGTCTTTTTATAATGAATCTCCTTACAACTTTCACATCTCAACCAGAGGCCATCAGGATAGTCTAATTTGGTAGTCTTCATTCTTTAATTATTTGACCGGTGAAGATATAAATCTCGGTTCTCTTATCCTTCCAGGCCGATGGCTCAAGGCCGGCTTTCAAACAGGTGTGATTCAAAAATTGCTCCCGGTTCCAATTATTCTCAGTTGCCACTTGGGGCAAGAGAAGCCCAGAATAGAAACCCTTCCGGATATAAATCCCGTGTTTGCCAACAATAATCTCCTTCACATCGGAGATTCTTCTTAGGGGGGAGAGGACCGTAATCTCAATCTCAATGTCTTTCAACTCCTCAGGCCGCACCGGAGGAAATCTTGGGTCTTCGGTTGCGGAGTTAATCGTCATTGTTTTTACCGCCTTATATAATGGCTCCACCCCTTGGATATAACCGATGCAACCCCTCAAATCCCCTTTCTTTTTTAAGGTGACAAAGACCCCCCTCTTCTCTTTTAATTTTTCACTAAAAGGACTAAATTCTGGAACCTTCTCTCCTTTAATATATTTCTCCAAAGTCGTCCGGGCAATTTTTAATAACTCTTTACCATCTTCGGCGCTCAAATCTTTCTCCTCTTCCTCTTGGTAAAAGATAAAGGAGGCATAGCCAACACAATAACCACCCTTTATTCCCATCACCTCATTAGAATTGGTCCTTTTCAAGAGTTTTGCCTCTCTTATCCCCAATTCTTTAAGGGTCAAAAGGAGAGAGACCACCGGAAAACCACCGCAAGCCTGCGCCTCCTCAGAAATAAGGGCATCGTATAAACCCTTGGGGTCAAACCTCTCAATATAACCAATGGTTATCTTATCCCGGGCAAGACATTCCTCATAAGAATAGCCATGATAGAGGTCGGTTGAAGCCAAAAGTAAAACATTCTTATCCTTTATGATTTTTGCCAAATTTTTGGCAAAGGTCTCACACTCCTGCCAACTGGGGAAAAGCATCATAATCGGGAGAATCTTAAAATTCCTTAAAACCGTCTGCAAAAATGGGATCTGCACCTCTAAGGAATGTTCCCGGCTGTGAGCCGAAGGCATATCCTTGGCTAAGGGTATCTTCTCCATTATCTCCCTTGCCAAAGCCTCATCAATTTCCACTTCGCCCAGAGGGGTTTGCCATTTCCCCTGAGCATAAAGGGCAAAACCAGAAAAATTAGCCCCGTGGGAAGGACCAAGAAGGATTACCGTCTGATAGTCCCGCCCGGTAATTGCCTTATAGGCATAAGCGGCAACCTCTCCAGAATAATCGTAGCCAGCGTGGGGGACTAAAATTCCCCAAATCTTCCCTTCCCCTACTGGTGGTTGCGCCCGGTTGAGAAGGGAAGTAACCTTTTCTTTTAACTCCCCAAAATCCCCGGGATAAAACTGTCCCGCCACACAAGGTCTGCGCATCCTACCCTCCTTAGCACAGAATAGATACGGCACTAATAAGGCAAAGAAAAAGAGAAAAGAAGAGGTCTTCTTCTTTTGCCTTATTATCTGTGCCATTAGGAATCAAATACGCTCATCCCTTCAAAATTTTTTCTAAATGATTTTTCGCCTCCTTTAAGTCGGGGTTCAATTCTAAGGCACGGCGATACATCTCTTGCGCCTTATCCTTCTCATTTTTCATCTCAAAAATTAATCCCAGGGTATAAAGGACCCGGGCATCCAGTTTAATCGCCAGTGCCTTTTCTAATAACTTCTGTGCCTCATCGTAATTATTATTGAGGAAATAGAATTCCCCCTCCTCTAAAAGTTCACAAAAATATTCTTCTTTTGGTTTTTCCTCATCCTTCTTTTTCATAACTTACTCACCCTCTCTAAATCCTCATATTTACCCAAAAGGACCAAGATATCATTCTCCAAAACTTCATCATCCGCTCCCGGACCAATTATCACCTCCTCCTTAAAATCGGGCACCCCATTTTCGCTAAAAAATACCTTCTTTCTCCGGATGGCAATAACCGAAACCCGGTAATCCCGGCGGAGGTGGATATCTCGTAAGGGGCGGTTCCAAAACTCCTTTGGCGCCACCACTTCAACCACTGAATATTCGGGCGAGACCTCAATGATATCAAAGATCCGGGGGGAGGTGAAAGAACTGGCTAACCGGAGGGCGGTATCCTTCTCCGGATTGATAATCTTCGTCGCCCCTAACTTTTCTAAGATCTTGCCGTGGATAGGAATTATCTCCTTCACGATTATCTCCTTCACCCCCAGTTCTTTCAAAAGCATTGTGATTAAGATGGAAGAAGAGATATTCTGACCGACCGAGACGATAGCGCAGTCCACATCCCCAATTCCGGCATCCCTTAAAGCCTTTTCGTCGGTCGCATCCATCACAAAGGCTCCAGCCGCACTCTCAGCGAATTCGTTAATCTTTTCTTCGTTCTGGTCAATGATAATCACCTCAAAGCCCTTCTCAATTAAAGCCCTCGCAATCTGGGAACCAAACCTTCCCAGACCGATCACCGCAAAGGTCTTTGGCATATATTAAAGGTTAACGGAAAAGGGGATAAAGTCAAGTTGACTTTAATCTGATTTTTATTATTATATCTTATGTTTGCGATAGTAATCTTCCTTTGGGCAAGTGCTGGGTTTGAGTGGCTCGCCTTACCAACCAATGCCCGGGAGGCCGCCTTGGCTTATTCCGCTTTGCCTTCCCCCTTTTTCCCCGGCTTTATCTCCAATCCTGCCGGTAGCGCCGGTGACCTAATAAATATCAACTATACCAATTACCTGGCAGGCATCCAATATGGTTCGCTCTCTTACCTTAAATCTTCCTACGGCGGAAATCTCTCTTATTTCACTAGCGGGCAGATAAAAAAGATGTCCGAAACGGGTGAGAGTTTAGGTTATTTCTCACTATCTTCTTTCCTTTTAACCCTGACCGCTGCCAAAAAGGTTCTACCGCTCATTTCCATAGGCAGTAATCTCAAACTCCTTTATACCACCTGCGACACCTTCCATGTGACCGGCATCGGCTTTGACCTCGGAGGAATTCTTTCTCCTCCTCGGGCAAAACTTGGCTTTCTATTAAAAAATTTGGGCTTTGCCTTCAACCCATTCTCTCAGGAAAAGGATAAATTCCCCTTAACCATCCGCCTTGATGGTAGTTATCTCATCTTTAATAATCTGGAAATCTCTTCGGGATTAGAAAAATTTTCCACCTATCCCATCACCTTTAACCTTGGCTTGGAAGGCAATATCAAAGACCTCCTCTTTTTGCGGGCGAGTTATTCCTCATTAAAGAACGACTTAAAAATTAGCGGCAGCGATCTCTTAGCCAATTTTGCCTTTGGTCTCTCCTTAAAAAAATCACCCCTCCGTCTTGATTACTCCTTCTCTCCTTTTCCCAATTTAGGTAATACCCACTTCTTCTCTTTGACCTTTACCCGCTGATTTTTGCTAATGAAGAAGACCTTTGTTAAAGATCTAAAAAAGGATGAGGAGGTAGAGGATATCTTCTTCATCTTGAGCCGAAGCGAAAGGAAGACAAAAGAAGATAAACCTTTTCTCCATTTCCGCCTTCAGGATAAGACCGGCATTATTGGCGGTCGGGTATTTGAAGGGATTGAGCGTTACGCCGAAATCAAAGAGAAGACCTTTGCCTTAGTGAAAGGAAAAGTTGATGAATACCGAGATGAGTTAGGAATTATCATCAGGGAATTGAAACCGGTGGAGAAAGGAGAAATCAACCAGGAGGATTTTTTAAGAAAAAGCGAAAAGGATTTGGACCAGATGCTAAAGGAGTTGAAGGATTACTTCCCGACGATTGACCATCCTTTCCTTCGGCAGTTGTTAGAATCTTTCTTCTCCGATAGCGCCTTTTCGGAAAAGTTCAAATTGGCACCCGCGGCCAAGATGGCACATCAGGCTTATCTCGGGGGACTTTTAGAACACACCTTATCCGTAGTGAAAATCTGTTGGGCGGTAAGGGAAATCTACGCCACCGAACTAAACCTTCCCCTTCTTTTAACCGGTGCCATCCTCCACGATATCGGTAAGATTAGGGAATACGAATTTGATATTACCGTTGACATCTCAACCGAGGGGAGGTTAATTGGCCATATCATCCTGGGCTATGAGATGGTGAAAGAGAGGATAGAGAAAATTGAAGACTTCCCCGAAGAGTTAAAAAATAAACTTTTACATCTCATCCTCTCCTCCCACGGCGAGATTGATTATGGTTCTCCGGTGAAGCCCAAAATCCCTGAGGCAATCTTTCTTTACCACATTGATAACCTTGATGCCAAAATGGCGATGGTTCAGGATTTGAAAGAAGAGACGAAAAAAGAAGGAAAAGATTGGAGCAAATACCATCACTTATTAGAGACCCATATCTATTTTGGCTAAAGAGATTCCCTTTGAGCGTTTCCGGCGCCTCGCAGAAAAGTTAGGCTTAAAAATTGACGAATCCGCCCAAGAGAAATTTAAGACCTACCATTCCTTACTCTTAGAATGGGGAGGAAAGATAAACCTCTACTCCCAAAATGACCGGCAACGGCTCCTCTCCTACCACTTCTTAGATTCAATTTTACCCTTAAAACTTCTCCCCGAAGAGAAAGGGCTTCTATTAGCCGATATCGGTTCGGGTGCTGGTTTTCCGGCAATCCCAATTAAAATTATGCGACCGGACCTAAAACTCCTCCTCTTTGAAGCGAGGAAGAAAAAAGCGCTATTCCTCTTTTATGTGATAAAAACCATTAACCTTTCCGATACCACCGTGATTGATAGAAGGGTTGAAGATTGGGAAGGAGAGAAATTTGATATCGCTACGATTCGCCTTTTGGGTGATATCAAAGATACTATCCCCTTAATTGCCCCCCACCTAAAAGAGAAAGCGCAAATTTTCTTCTATAAAGGTAGCCAGTGGGAAAAAGAGTTAAAAGAGGGAGAAAGGGTTCTCAAAAAGTTTAACCTCTCTCTTTTAGAAACTCATACCTTCCACCTCTCCCACCTAAAACTAACCCGCCGGATTCTAATCTTGCAAAAGTAAAATCTACCCAAACTGGACCTTTTTGAAGAATAAAAAATTTTAACCAGGGGACAATTTCTAAATTTTTCCTTATTCCCTTTGTTAGCATTAAAAATAAGTAAATAAGTAACCGAAAATTAGTGATAAAAGAGCTACTAAGGAAATATAAATAATAAACACCTTTAAGCCAAATTCTTTTTTTATTAGGAGCATTGTCCCATAGCTTGTAATCGGACCCGTCATTAATAGCACCATACCGGCACCGATATTTAAACCTTGGTATAAAAAAACAGCTACCAGGGGAACAGAGGCGGTGGCACAGATATACATTAATAAACCAAAGATTATAGCAAATGGATAGCTATAAGGACCGCTCAGATACTTCTTAATTAAGATTCCAATCGGGGAAACAGTTGCGACAATCACTGCTAAGATTATCCCAATTATCAATTCCAATCCAATCTCTTTTGGTAAGTCAATAAAACTATATGTTAAAATAGAAATTAGTTTCTTTTTAAAACCTGTTTGGTGATGCATACGAAGAAGATAGGAAGCTTTTTCTTCGCACATCGGACAAAGATCGTTTTCGCCCCCTATCTTCTTTTCTACCTTTAAGAGATTACCAATAACTCCAATAATAATCCCCATAAGAATCACTGATAAACATAAATAAATCGTAAATTTTAGTCCAAGAAGTTGATAAGTTATTAAGATAGAGGAAATTGAGGTGGCAGGCGTTGTCACCAAAAATGCTAAAATTGAACCCAAAGGCATCCCTTTCTTCTTAAAACCAACTGCTACTGGTAAAGAGCCAAAACAACATAGAGGTAAAATAATCCCTATTAGAGATACCCTTAATAAGGTCCAGAAGTCCTTTTCCCCAAGATACTTATTTACTAAATTTTGAGGAATTAATTCATAAATAATTCCGCTTAATAAAAAACCTAATAAAAGGGAGGGAATGATCTCAAGGCCATACTGCTTTAAATTAAATAAAAATATTGAAATCATATCATCTTCCCGTCTCTTAGAATTATCTTCCTAACATTAAATTTGCTTATCAATTCCCAATTGTGAGTAACGACAATTAAAGTATATCCTTCTTTTGAAAGAGTTTCAAAGATTTTAAAGATATTGAACGCATTTTCCGAATCTAAATTTCCGGTTGGTTCATCAGCAAAGATGATTAAAGGTTCAATAATTAACGCCCGGGCGATTGCCACTCTTTGCATCTCTCCGCCACTTAATTGAGAAGGACGATGTTTTAGGCGGTGAATTAAAGAAAGTTTCTCGGTAATTTCATTGATCTTTTCTCGGTTAATTTTTTTCTTATTAAAATGAAAGGGTAAAATAATATTCTCATAAATAGTGAGATTAGGAAAAAGGAGAAAATTTTGAAAAATAAATCCAACATATTTACTTCTAATTTTTTGTAATTCCTTTTCTTTCATTAAAGAAATATCTTTATTTAAAAAGATTATTCTGCCACTGGTTGGTTTATCAAATCCACTCAATAGGTTTAATAAAGTTGTCTTTCCGGAGCCAGAAGGTCCCAGGACGCCAATAAGTTCTCCTTTTTTTATTGTCAAATCAATATCTTTTAAAGCCCATACCCTCTCTTCTCCTCTTAAATAAATTTTGTTTAATTTTTCCGTTTTGAGAATAATTTCATTATTCATCGCTACTCCTAATCGTTTCCATTGGTCTTAGACTGATTGCCTTTAAAATTGGATAGATACTCGCCAGAATAGCAATTGTTAAAGAATAAAGAAAGATGGTAGCAGCAATTTTCCAATCAAAATTAAATTCAATCTTTTTGGGGGAATGGGTAACAATTCCTTTGATAAAGGTTTCAATAAATTTGTTTCCGCTAATAGTTAAAACTATTCCTAAAAGAGCACCAAGAATTATTAATATTAAGGTTTCTAAAAAAAGTAATTTTATTATATCCCAGTTATTTGCACCAACCACTTTTAACAAACCAATTTCTCTCCTTCTTTCAAATACCGAAATTAACATTGTATTAATTACTCCTAAACTACTAATAAATAATGCTAAAATAATAATTGTAAAAATTAAAGAATTAGCTTGACCAATAAGGTTTAAAATGGTTCCCAAAACTTGCGTCATTGTCACAATTTGTAAATCTGGGATTTCTTCCAACTTTTTTATCACCCCATCGATCTTTTCTAAATCTTTTACTTTAATCCCGATCGCAGTTATTAGGTTCTCTTTGTTAAATATTCTTTGAACTTCTTTTAATGGCAGAAAATAAGAACCGTCATCTTGGCCACCGGTATATTCCAAAATGCCAACCACTTGGTAAACTTTATCAATCTTCCTAAAATAGATTTCGTCGCCAACAGCCAGTTTTTCTTGAAAAGCAACATCGCTTCCAACAATTATCTTGTCATTTTCGTTATTTTCAAAGAATCTTCCTTTAACCCTCCAATATTTTTTCACTTTTTGAAAACTTTCAATATCAACACCGTAAATAATGCTTATTCGGTCATCTTCCACCATTTGGGCAAGAAAAATTGGTGTAGCAATCTCTATCTCCGGTATCTTTTTAACAACCTCTAAATCTTCTTCTTTTAAATATTTAGGAATTATACCTCCGTGAACAATTAAAGAGGCTGCTTCGTAGGGGCAACCTTTGGGCACCGCTAACATATGAACGCCGAGGAGGTCAAGTTCCTTAAATAAAGAATTTTTGTATCCCTGATTGAAAGTTAATAAAGAAAAAAGTAAAAAAATAGCAATAGCGATACCGAAAATTGTGAGCAAAGTTCTTATTTTTCTTCTTAAAAGATTTTTAATAATCAAAATAAGCATATTATTTAAATTTTACCCCCTTACCGATAATTACCGGTTCGCCATTTTTTATTTCCAGTTTACCATAGACAATTACTTCTTTACCAATTCTCTGGGGGATAGCAAATTGAGAAGGCGCCAAATCCACATAGATTTGGCCAGTTTCGTCTTTAATAAAAAGCCAGCAACCGCTCCCACATTCGGCAACAATTTTACCGGTAATTAAAATATCTTTATTTTGATATTCTTTTGGCGAATTAAGTATCTCTTTAATCGGAATGGGCGAAAGGTTTTGGGGTATTTCTTTCCCGTATCTATCTTTCACTTTACAAGAAAGTAATAAAGTAATAATTAAAGGTATTAATTTCTTCATTTTTCCTCCCCTAAAATTTTATAAATAATTAACATCTTTTTCACGGAAAAAGCGATCGCCTTTGATGCCTTTTCAGCCTCTTTTATGGGTTTAATTGTTTTATTTATTTCAAGGGTATCTTGAAAACTTTTACCAATAAATTGGTTTAAAAAATTTTCACTTCGCAATTCTTTACTTTTTATCTCCCGGTCCCTTTGGATTAAAACTTTTTGAACTCTATTTAAAGTATCCAAACCAATAACTACTTCAATTGCTCCGTATTGCCCTTTTTCCGTATGGGTAAGAACTGTGCCAATTCTTTTTTTACCCAGAAAAATTTGATAAAAAGTGAATTCCGTCTCATCGGGATCTAATTCCTTATTAATAAATTTCTCAATTTTTTCTTTTTCTTTCTTATCATATCTTCTGATAATACTTTTATAACCTGTTGCCTTAGGGAAAATTTTTTTAATATCCTTATCCGGATTACGCCAGACACAAACACCAGCAAAAAGGATTTCGGTTGTTAGTAAAAATAAAGATACCTTTTTCATATTTTAAAATTCCCTTGGATTATCGGTCTAAATTCCTCTTTTAGCAAATAATTAACTCCTAATTTTAACTCTAAAAATTTCCAATTTTTTGTTAATTCCAAATTAAAATTATTCTTCTCCCAATACTTATAACCAAGTTTTGTTTCTAATTCCCAAATCGGAATAAAAGTGATTATTAAAAATACCCCCTTCGCTTTATTTAAAGCATAAACCAATTCACTTTTGAAATCAAAAATGAGATAAATAAAGTTGAGATCCAAGGCGATGAACTTCTCTTTCTCCTTTAAGAAAGTAACCCCTAATTTGCCTCTTTCTTTATCTAAGCCCAACCTCAAAGTAAAAATTGGATCTCTTAATTCCCAATCTTTAAAGGAATAATTAAAATCAAAAAGAAAATCTTCTATGTAACCCGAAAAAGAAGTGCCAATGTTTTTCTTATAACCTAAGGCATCTTCATATAAGGGTTGAAAAAGAATAAAATGAGTATCATAATATTTTAAAAGAGAAAAGGGAATATCAAATCGACCCATCTGCAAATTTAAATTTCCCATCGGACTTTTCAAGTAAAAATATTCATCCCCATAGTGATGCCAGAAATGGGAGCTAAAATTAGCGGTAAAAGGAATTTGAAAAAAGATTATCAGTCGGTCAAAATCTTCTCCCAAAACGAATCGGAAATCAATCTCCGAGCCGTGGAGATAAAGTTCTTTTTCCATACGCCAGGTAAAATAGCCATCAATTTCATAAGAAAAGTTAAACAATAAAAATAGTAAAATCATAAATATTTTAATATCTCTTTAATTATTAAAAATATCTCTCTTGGATTTTCTCCCAATATAACAAACAAAGGCTCTTTCCCTAAACCCGCCGTTTCATAAAATATTTGAGGGATCTCTTGGAACTTTTTGTAGAGATAAGCAATTTTCCAAGGCATTGATTCTTTATCTTTTGCTTGGTATTTTTCCGGTTCCCTTTTTCTCTCAATCACACCGATTTTTATCTTTCTTCCCTGAACCACCTTTTTAACTATTTTTAATATCTCTTTATCAAATTTAAAATTGATGGCGGAGCGATATCTTGGGTTATACTTTCTCACCATTAATAATAAACGAGCAAGATGATCAGAGGCACCAAATTTTATCCTTCCGGCAGGATAGGGTTTATTATTAACGATTGTTATCCGGCCATCGACCCCAGCAATATCTTTTATATTCTTCGCTTTCTTCTTAGCGTAAACAAAATTTGTTCTCACTTCTGGTATTAAAAGAGTAAACTTCTTTTCCCTTTTTAGTTTGTTGACCTGATTTTCTAATTCCTTTATCACATTCATAAAGTGCTAAAATAGGCATCCCAAAAGGGGTCCACTTTTACGGGCAGAAGTTTCTCTTCTTTTCCATCTTTTCTTATAAAAATCCGTTCTTTCTCAATCACCTCACCAATCTCCCAACCCAAAATTCCATTCTCTCTCAACTCATTTATTAAACCACCTACCTTTTCTTTTGCCACCGTAATCACCAATGTTCCTTCACTTATGGAAATTAAAGGGTCAATCTTAAAATAATCGCAAATCACTTTCACTTCTTCTAAAACGGGGATTTTCTCTTCATAAACTATTACCCCTGCCTTACTGGCTTCAGCAATCTCGTAGATTCCATTTAGCAGACCGCCCTCGGTAGCATCATGCATCGCATGGGCATACTTTCTGGAAATCAACGCGTCCTTCACCACTGTCATTTCCCAAATTAATCCCTTTGCCTTATCAATAAGTTCCCGGCCGATAACCTTTTTTAACTTTTCTTCTGCCTGATAGGCTAAAATCCCAGTCGCTTCAATTGCCGGACCTTTAGTAATCACTATCCTATCACCAATTTTAGCATTACTGGCTGGTGTCAACTCCTCCTTTTTTCCAATGCCAAATATCGTGCAACCACCATTTAGAGGGTAGGCGATTCCGGGATAAACGCCGGTATGCCCACCGATGATTGAAATCCCTAATTTCTCACATTCCGAAGAAACCTGTTGCCACACTGCTTCTAAGATTTTTATATCTGTCTTTGGGGGTAAAAGAAGCGAAATGGTCATATATTCCGGTTTTACCCCTAAAACTGCGACATCACTAGCACAAATATGAACAATTGCCCAACCGAAAAAGGGCATTATTACCGGCATACCAAAAGTTGGGTCACAAGCAACAACCATAACTTTTTTTTCGTCAATCTCTACTACCCCAGCGTCAACTCCATGCATCGGCTTGATAATTACTCTTCGATCAATTTTCCCTAAATTAGGGAAAATAATTCTCTTAAAAATATCGCGATCAATTTTCCCAATCTTTGGCAACATAATTACCCCTCCCTATTTATTAAATCTTTTAATGTCAATCGGTTAAGAATTTTTTTCCAATTTTCACTCAACAATTGCCATAATCCCCTCGCTTCACAATATTTTGCCCTCTTACAAACTTGGGGATTTACTACACAGTTAACTAAATAGATTTCCCCGTCAAGGGCCTTAAAAATATCTAACAATTTAATCTTATTTAGTTGATAAGAAAGCAAATACCCACCTTCCTTCCCCCTAACGCTCCTTACTAAACCAGCCCGTAAAAGAAGACTGATAATCTTTTCCGCATACTTAATGGGAATTTGCTCTCCTTTGGCAATTCTTCTCAACGGTATTGGGCCCTTTTGGTAATTTTTTCCCATATTCACCATCAATCGCAATCCGTAACGCAAAGTCGTCGTGGCTTTCATTTTCTACTATTCCTATCTAAATAGTATAATTAAAAGAGATAAAAAGTCAATAGGGTTCTTTCTCCATTTTAATTAAATTTGATTTTGGAGTAGATTTTCGGTAGAAGATATAATATCTCCTTTCAGGGGATTCATACCTTCCACCTCTCCCACCTGAAACTGACCCGCCGGATTCTAATCATCCAGAAAAACGGTTGACATTTTCTAAAGTTACCTTATAATAAAGATAATAAAATAAACTAAATAAATTTACTCGCCCTTCAAAAGGGAGGGGTTTATTTTTATAAAAAGGGGTATACCATACAGGGGATGGTATCGGAGGCTTAAAAAGGGGTTTAATAAGAGGCTTAATCAGAAATCTAATTAGGATGATAATAGAAGATATACAAGAGGGGATAATAAAGATGGTAATTAATGGGATAATTGGTGGTCTAATCTGAGAGGTAATAATAGGGATAATAGAAGGGATAAAAGAGGGTATAATTGAAAGGATAATTTGGGAGATAATTGAAGGTCTAAATGACCACTTAATTTCAAGTCTCTTTGGGATAATCTATAAAACTCTATCTCCCACCCGAAATCTATCCTTCAACTCCTGCTTCTTCCCTTTATTCCAGGCAGAGACCCGAGAGAAATAGCCGGTCACCCGGGTGGCATGGTCAACATTAGAGGATAGACAGTAGGGACATCTCTCCCTTAATCCCCGGGATGTGCGAAAACAATTATTACAAGTAGTAAATTCTGGGGAGAAGGCAATCTGGGCATTTCTCGTATCAAGGAATGTCTTCTTCACAAATTGGGCGATTGATTCCTTAGAAGGTCTCGCCTCACCGAGCCAGATATGGGTCAAAGCCCCAGCCTCAATCATATCGTGAAACTTCCCTTCTTTATAAACCCTCTCTAAGGGGGGGATGGGCTTACTGATATTAAGATAGGTGGAATTTGTGTAATAGACACTTCCGGAATGCAAATCTCCCTTCACCACCTTTTTCGCCTCTTTGGGAAAATCTTCTAAGTCAAGCCGGGCAAGGCGATAGGCAGTAGATTCCGCTGGTGTCTGCTCTAAGACAAAATGCATATTATACTCTCTTGCGTAGCGCTTCGCCTCCTGATTTAAGAAGGCGATAACCTTCAATCCGAACTTAAAAGCCTTCTCGTCTTCGTCCAATTCCTTTCCCAAATGGTATTGGACCATCTCGTTCAAACCGAGCATCCCGATAAGGTAAGTCACCCGATACATCCGAAGGTATGGTTCGCCATCCCTTTCCATTGCCAATAATGCCAATGGCCCGTTTTCTTTTAGGGCAAGGAGTTTTTCAATAAATTTCTTTTTGGCAA
Source organism: candidate division WOR-3 bacterium (assembly GCA_039801905.1). Lineage (NCBI taxonomy): Bacteria > Pseudomonadati > Caldifarciminota > Caldifarciminota bacterium. The sequence continues at coordinate 33,453 of JBDRVQ010000011.1, forward strand.
AATGCGCCTTAACCGCCAAGGAGAGAAGCCGGGATAGTTCACTGAATAACTTCTCATCGGAATGGCGCGCTAGGTAGGCAATCCGGGGTAAATTCAAGGTCACATTCTGTAAGGCACAATACCGCATCTTCCAGGGGGTTTGGGCATCCGCCAAATCTTTTGGTCCCAATTTGAAGGAGAGCCGACAGCATTCGGAAATCTTCGCGGTATTCCCCCGGTCAAAGACAAAATAGGTATTGCCCATTAGAGAAGCACATTCCGAGATATGGAGTAAAAACTTCTCACTATCCTTTTCTGAGAAGAAGTCGTCGGTGATATGAACTAAGGGCTTGGGGAAGAAGAAAGGTCTCTTCGTCCCATCCCCTTCCATATAAATATCAAAAATTGCCCAGAGGAACTTTTTCGCTAAATGGGCATAATCTTTATACTTCTTTCCAGTATACTTTCCCCCAGGTCCAATCGCCGGAGTATTAGCAAAATGCTTGGGTACTTCCCAATATAAATTCAAATCGGAAAAGATTGCCTGTCCTCCCCGCGCCACATTCTGCTGGGAATATTCAAAGATTAACATCTGAGCCAACTGATGGAGTTCTCTTTTGGACATCCCTTCTAAGAAAGGAGCAAAGAAGATATTGACCGCATCCCAACCAATCGCCCCGGCAAAGTGTCCCTGGAGGGCGCAGGAGAATTTTACCATATGGGCTAAAAGGGTTTCGGGATGTTTTGCCGGCCGGGCGATTGATAAGGCACCGGGCAAGGAAAGGCCAAACTTCTTCACAAACTCAATTGACTGTCCCGAGCAGTAAGGTCGGTTGATAAATCCTAAATCGTGGAGATGAATCTCCCCTTTACTATGTGCCTCTCCCACATCGCGCGGGAAGACAACCTCTAAGGCAAACTGCTTATTAATCGCTTCCGCTAAGGTTAAATTTATCGCTTCTGGGGAATGGGGAGTATTGGCATTCTCATTATTTCTTTCGGTCATTATCCGCTCCACATCATAAAGGGGTAGTCCGAGCCGGGCGTGCCTTCTCCTCACCTCCAAAAGACCCCTCTCAATCAATTTGGCATTGACCAATTCCCGAATCAAAGAAGTTGTTAGGGGCTTGACATTAGCGAGAAGGATAGTATCTTCCACCTCCCGGGCAATCTTCTCCGCTAATTCCTCCCCCAATTCGGTCTCCCGCACTAAAGCGGCAACAATCTTCTGCCGGTCCCAGGACTTTATCTCCTCTTCGGAGGTCTGAACAAATAGGGCAACATCGGTCGCCTCCCGGGCCAGTGCCCTCTTCTTTCTCAAAATCCTCCTCTTCTCTCGGTAGAGAATATAAGCCTTAGCGGTTTTGGCGTGTCCCTCTTCAATCAAAATTTTCTCCACCGCATCCTGAATCTCTTCTACCTCTGGGACACAATATCCCTTTTTCTGATAGAGATACTCAATCACCTTCTTGGTTAATCTCTCAGCCAATTTATAATTTCTTCCCCCAACCGCCTTTGCCGCCTTAAAAATTGCCTTAGTAATCTTTTCCGGATTAAACTCCTCAATCTTCTTATTCCTCTTTCGGACATAACGGAAATAGGGATAAACTATACCGGGTGGGGAAACGATTGACTTCTCAGCAATGGCAACTGAAGAATTATTTCTCCGTTCCATCTTTTCCTCCCATTTTTCTCTTTTTAATCTCTTGCAATTCCTCTTGGAATTGCTCAATATTCTCAAATTTTTTATAGACCGAGGCGAAACGGACATAGGCGACCTCATCTAATTTTAAGAGGCGCTCTAAGACCATCTCACCCAACTCCTTTGATTCAATTTCTAACTTATATTCATCCGCCAACTCCTTCTCAATAGAGTTAACCAGGTTCTCAACCATCTCCCGGGAGATTGGTCTTTTCCGACAGGCAAGAAGGATTCCTGAGATTAACTTATCCCTCTCATAAGGTTCGCGCCGGCCGTCACTCTTTACCACCATAATCGGCACCTCTTCAATATATTCAAAAGTAGTAAACCTTTTGCCACAGGAAGAACATTCCCGCCGGCGCCTAATCGCCTTACCATCTAAAACTACTCGAGAATCAATCACCTTATCTTCATCCATTCCGCAATTCGGACACTTCATCTTATCACCTATATTTTGTATTACCTTATATTATAATACAATATATTGAAAAGTCAATATCAATATATTGCGTCCTTTTTTATTTTAATACAAGATATTGGAAAGTCAGATTGGGTTAATTTTCCAGATTGTGAAGTGTTGCTCCGGTAAGAAATCAAAATCCTTTTCCAAAAGATATCCCGCCTCGCTCATTTCTTTTATTATTTTCTTCTTTGGCAGGTAATGCCTAAATAAACTACGAAAACTGAAAAACTTGCCTCTTTTATATTCAATGATCACCACCCGGCCATCCGCTCGGAGAAATTGTTTTAAGTTCTTAAAATATTCTATCCGGTTGGGCAGGTGGTGGGTAACATTCCGCATAAATATTAAATCTAAACTCTTTTCCGGTAAATCCAATTTATCCCCAACCAAGACCGGAGTTATATTATTCAAACCTTTCTCTTTGGTATTCTCTTCAATAAATTTTAAAAATTCTTGATTTATATCAAGGGCATAAACCCTTCCCTTTTCCCCAACTGTCTCGGCAAACCGAAAAGAAAAATAGCCGCCTCCCGCCCCAAGGTCCAACACAACTTGTCCGGGTTTTAACGCAATTGCCTCTAACACCTCATCCGGCTTATTTTTGAAATCTCCTGCCTTTCGGTTCAACTCTTGCGCCTTAAGACTTTTCATCTTTTATTTTAGTTAAAATAGATTAAAAAGCAAGAAGAAGTAAAAAACTATCACCGAGAAGAGAAATCTGTAAGAAATTTAACAATTTACAAAACAGTAAAGAGGAGGAAATTGAAACATCTCCGATATTGGGTGATTTAGGAAAGTCGGTTGGCTTCAAATTAGTTGATGTGATTGAACACGGCTTATCAAAAGCCGATAAGGGAAAGATTGGTGTAGAAGATATCCTCGTCTTCCAAAAATAAGAGGATAATCTGACATTTTCCCATTTCGGCTATTTTCGTCCCGGATTTTTCCAAATGATTTCCGATTTCTCTTTCCAACTTAACCCCTTGACAAACATTGGATTTTTTGTACCTTCCCTAAGAAAATATTTATGGCTGATTTAACATTTATCACTAAAGAGCCAAGTAAAAATCTCAAGGAAATTGGCCAACTTGTTTATCAACTTCATAATTTAACCGAGAAAGAAATAAAAATTGTTGAAGGATGTAGACTATGAACAGTAAAGCTAAATACTTCTATGTGATGGTAACAGATTGGGAAGACCATTGGGATAAAATAGATTATACTTATTATACAAAATCAATCATTCGCTTTGATGAATCCGAAATACAAAACGATGTACCAACACTCTTTGTAAAAAGAGACAAGAAAAGTAAAGAAATCCAACATATATTTAAAGGTTCAATTTCGGAAATAAAAAAAGAAGGGGGAAAAGTACATTTTAAAGTGAATAGGGAAAGAGAATTATTACTTAGCGAAGTACCTTCCAATATTCCTGTAGAGAGTGGGTGGTATAGGTATGAAGGAGATTTGGAAGAGCGTGAAGATTTATATCCACCGTTTTTTAGAAATCTCAGAACCACTGATAATTGGGAAGAGTTCGAAAATAAAGTATATTGGCTTTTAAAACTTATTGGGATTACAACGATAATCAAATATCCAAGAAAAAAGCAGGCAGGCTTACCGGACGGTATCTTTAAAATCAAGAATCTAGTTGTAATTTACGATGCGACATTGTCTGATACCGAAAACAAAAAAGAGCAGATATTAAATTATGTAAATCGCTTAAAGAGCGACCGATTAGAAGTGTCGGATAAAGAAAATTGGGATATAAGAAATTATTCAAGACAAGTTTGGTTAATTACGAGGAAAGAAAACACAAGAAAGGATAAAGTTGAGGAGAATGTCCAAGTAAAAATAGTATCCATTGATTCACTTTTAAAACTCTATAAAAAACGGCTAATAGAAATTGAAAAGGAAGAGGATTTAGCGGAACTCGTGAAAAAAATAGAGACTTTGTAAATTCTTGACGGATACGATGGATATACTCTTAATTTAAATTATTTTGGTGAGAAATGGTTTAATGTTAAAATCCGGCGAATAAAGAGTCTATTAAAAATAAATTTAGAAAGGTAAGGATAAAAAAGACATCTTCCAATTTTCACCTGAAAATATCAGATCGTATTGCAAAATTAACTCCCCGGGCAGGACTCGAACCTGCAACCTTGTGGTTAACAGCCACCTGCTCCACCGATTGAGCTACCGGGGAAGCAATCTATTATAAAAAATTATTATTAGGTGTCAAGGATTGGTCTGGATATAAAGGGTAAATTTATAATTTGGTTCGTTATGTTTTTTAAGTCTTAGCGTAATAAAACAAATTTCTTTACACTCCTGCCAAAACCAGTGCGCAAGAGAATTAAATAAAGCCCGGAAGCGCAGAAATTCCCTTTCTTATCTTTCCCGTCCCAAAAGAGTCCATAGTTTTCCAACTCTTCCTTTCCGGTATATCGCCCGGGTGGTATCTTCTTCCTTATCTCCTTCTCCATCACCAACTTTCCCCTAAGGTCATAAATCCGGATGTTCACAAAATAACTCAGATTCCGTAAAAGGATTGGAAAATAGACCTTCTCCTGTTTTCCCAAAATAAAAGGTTGGGGATAGATATCGCCAATCTCATCTTTCTCATAGGAAGGAAGGGTTGAAGGATAGACTTTTAATAAGGAATCAATATTGGGAATACCATAGCCAAAGATGGAATCGGGAGTATTCCGACTGGCAGTGGAAAATAAGGCATTTCTTAAACTGTCAACATTCCAATTGGGATGGGCTTCTAATGCCAAAGCACAGAGACCGGCAACCAAGGCGGTAGCCGCGGAAGTACCGGTTGAGTATTCATAATAGCCATCGGCATAGGGACAGGCAACAATCGCATCAACGGATAGGGCAACCAAATCCGGTTTTATCCGACCATCAACCGTTGGGCCGGTGCCGCTTCCCGACCAAGGGGTAGAATCCCTCTTTATCCCCCCAATCGTTAAGACACCTTCTGCATCACCCGGAGCAACGAGATAGGTTTTAGGCCAGGGATGGGTTAAAGAATCCCTTCCCCGATTGCCCATCGCGGTGACGATTACCAAACCCCGCTTGGCAGCGATACCTGCGGCAATTGAGGTGACCGCTGTTTTGCCATCAAAATCGCTATCGGTATACCAGCCCCGATAACCCAAGGAACTTGAGATGATATCCGCGCCGTTCGCCTCTGCCCATTCCAAACCCTTCACCCAATTATCTTCTTCAATTAGAAACTCGTAATTGATTCCGGTCTTGGTTGCCAGTTTCTCGGTCTTTGCCACAATCAATTGACAACCCGGAGCGACGCCAATCAGATTCCCTCTTGAATAACCGGCAATCAGAGAAGCCATCCTCGTTCCGTGGTGAGGTTGCTCCGCATAATCCTCACCCGGTTCGTAGTCGGTATCATCATCCCCTTTCTTTTGGTAAGAAATTAAAATATCGCCCTTATAATTTAAGATATTGGGTGAATAGAGAAAACCAGAAGTATCAATAGGCAAAACTGACCAATCTTCCCAATTAGAAGATTTACAAAATTCAATCTTTCCCTCTCGTTCCAAAAGGAGATAAAGGGTATCAGAATAAGAGAAGGAGAAATCACCTAACCAAGAAAGATTCTCTAAGATTATCTTCTCTTCCTCCCAATTTCCTAAAAGGTATTTCTTAAAAAGAAGAGATTGTAAAGGGATTGGTGAATATCTCTTGGCAAAGAGGAGAATTGTCTCCCCGAGAGCGTATCCTCTAATCTGAGAGCAGTTTTCAGAGAAAGGAGAAGTTCTTTCTGTAAAGGTATTACCATTATCTTCGGAATGGAAATAGTAGACCTTACCCGTTTTTAAGCCTAAGGCGAAGAGGTGAATATTAGAACCATTCGCCACACCAGTAAATTCCTTCACCTTTTCCGGAATAATACCTACTAATCTCGCATCCTGCCAAATGACGGAATCCGCTAAATTTTCACCGACCTTTATCTTAATTACCGAATCGGGATTGGTGAAGAAGAGGAATACCTTTTCGCCATTAGAGAGAATAAATGGCTTTCTTCCATTTTCTACACTCCGGACCGGTTTTAATATCCCATTTTCAAAATAACCAAAGAAGATATTAAGATTTCTCCTTTCGTCATAATCCGCTCCTTGCAGGGTAAAAAAGGTCCGGAGGTAATTGCCATAGGTAAGGCTTAGGTCGTGAAGGACAACATTGGGCAAATCAATCATCCCCGGAAGACTCCAACTATATCCATTGAAGAAGGAATAGAAGAGAGCCCTTTTCGGATAGTTGAGGTAAAGGGTATCGGCAATAAAGAGAAGGATGGGTAGCGTATCGCCGGTAGAAAGAAAGAGATAACCAATCTCCGGGTCTTCAATCTGCTTAAAGTTCTTTATCCGGGTCGTCTCGGGTAGAAAATCTCTGCTTCTTTTAGCAAAATAGAAATCGGAACCAGCCAAAAAGTCATGCTCCTTAAAGACCTTTAGATTTTCAACCGCACTGTGCACCGTTGTATCCTCTGGACCAGACCTTTTCCTTTTCAATCCGGTATCCAAAATCCCAATCTTCACATTGGAACCATAGATCCCCTTTTCGTGCGCCTTATTTATCCCGAGCATCGCAATCTGCTGATAGGACATCCCGTAGATGACACTATCATCTCCTAAGACCCTTTCTCCTTCCTGAATAGAGAATGTCTTCATCGCCACCGGTTTAATATCATAGACAAAGGGTAAAGAATAGATTTCGGGTAAGATTGATTTATCAATCTCAAAACTTGCCGCATTGAGCCAATTGGAGATATTCCTTAGTCTGCCACCCCGGGCGACAATCTCATTGATATATCCTTCAAAGACCGGTAGGTCAAAGAAGTTATAAGGTTCACCCATCCTTTGGAGTCTCTTTTCCAATACCTCAATTGGTAAATCACAAGAGAAATTTTCTAAAATCTTTTCGTATTCTCTCTCGGTCCGAAAACCTTTATCGGTGAAGAAGACCCAAACCAGATTATTAGGAATTTCGGGCAAAGAGCTCTTTATCGGCTCCCGGTAAAAAGGGAAGGCAAAGAGATAAAGAGGGAAAAGAAAAAAGATTTTCATCTTTTCTCCCTAAATCCTTGGGGTAAAAAGTCTTGACATTTGGGTAATGCCGCTCACAAGCATCGCAATGAGAAAGATAAGGCAGATGACGATGTTGATGATCCCCAAGATGAGACAGATTTTGCCAATCCTTTTGGCAGAGGGAGTCTTCCCAGCGTTTTGCAGGATGAGTCCAAAGATGATGCCGAATAAGGGATAGATTAAAGACATAATATAAAAGATGGTGACGGAGTATAAATAGATGACATCAATGAAGGCATTTATCCTTTCGGTATCAAACTTCTTCTCTTCCACAACCTTTTCCGTTTCGTTCATTTTATCTTATACCCCGCGCAGGAGTTGAACCTGCAACCCACGGATTAAGAATCCGTTGCTCTGCCAATTGAGCTAGCGGGGCAAATGCGCCCGGCGCGACTCGAACGCGCAGCCTACGGGTTCGAAGCCCGGCGCTCTCTCCAATTGAGCTACGGGCGCCAGGGTGAGTGACGGGATTTGAACCCGCAACCACTGGAGCCACAGTCCAGCGCTCTACCATTGAGCTACACTCACCACCTGCGCGCCTGGAGGGATTCGAACCCCCGGCCGTCGGATTAGAAATCCGATGCTCTATCCAACTGAGCTACAGGCGCATCGGGGAGACTGGATTTGAACCAGCGACCCCCGCGTCCCAAGCGCGGTGCGCTATCCGGGCTGCGCTACTCCCCGTTTCTTTATCATAACCAATTCTTCTCTTGTGTCAAGGAGTCCCTAAAATAGAAATTAGGGACAAAAACTATCTCGCAATCACTAACTTCTTCTCTTCTTGGAAATCCTTTCCTTTGATCCGGAAAAGATAGACCCCCGCCGGTAGTTCTTTTAACCGAAAACAACCATCCTTTCTTCTTTCTGAATATACCAATTTCCCAAAGTGATTATAAACTCTTAGTTCTACCATCTCTCCTTTTGCCAGACAATTGACCTCTATCCCATCTCTACTCGGATTGGGCAGAAAAGACAATTGTCCTCTCCCCTTCTTAATACCCTCTCGAATATCGGTTCCTCCGGTCCATTTCACCACTGCTCGGATATTCCAATTACGGTCGGTCCAAAAAGGTGGGTCGGTCAATTGGTGCCAGAGGGTTTCTAAGGTCGGGATAGAAATAAATCCGCCCCGGGTTGGTACAATTGGTCCTAAGTCAAGGGTTAGGGGATAATAGTTTGCCGAATGCCAGACGGTAATTGTTGTCCAGAAGTCCCTGCCCGCAGGAACGATAACCGGTCGGGGAAGATTGGCGCGCTTCCAGACATATTGCCCACCACTATTGGTGCGAAAGGAATCAATGATTGGTCCGGGTTGCAATTCGGTCCTTTGGTCTCTAATATAAACAATCGCTAAGTCTGCGGGGTCGGTGAGATAGAATAATACCGCCAGGATGATTAAACTCTCCGGCGCGGTAAACCGAACCCCACCGGCATAACAGTAAGTTCCTCTAATGTTAACTCCCCGGTCGGGCTCCGCATCATAATGAAGGGTCTCTTCATCTTCGGAAAAGTCATTCGGCCCGAGAAGATATTCATCCGGAGTGAGGAAAGAAATTGGTAAAGAGTAAGACGAACTGAGATGCAAAACCTTCTCTTTTTCCACTCCCTGGGCATTGAAAACCAACCCCAAGAGAAAGAAAAGGGTGATTAAATTTCTTATCATATCTCCCCCCTTCTATTCCATTCTTCCGCCACTTGCTCGGAAGTCTTTCACCTCAGGTATTTTAGTAAACTCATAAAAAATCTGCTCGGTAAAAGAGTTTACCCGATTCCTTAAAAAACTTTCCCAATCAAATTTCTCGCCTTCTTTCCTTTCCTCTTTCCCTTCGCTGAGAATGATAAATGCTGCCCAATCGGTGATGATTAAAGGCGCCAACTCCCCGGGTTCTAAGGCATAGACAGCACCGGCAAATTCCGGTCCTTCGGTCTGCCGGCAGATTTGAAAAGAATTAAATTCCTTAGTCTGGTATTCTAAACTCTCCTCCTTTGCCACCTCTTCTAAGGAGCGTCTTAAAAGAACCTTATCGTAAACCTTCTGCGCATACTCTTCCAGTTTCTTTTTATCTTTCTCCCTCTTTACTCGAAACTCTATCACATTCTTCACTTGCTCAAAAGGTCGGTATTGAGCCTTCTCTAATTTTTCCAGATGGAAGATGTAATATTCATTTTCCCAGCCCCTTAATGGTTGGGAAACTGAGCCGGGTTTAGAGTTAAAGGCAAACCATTCCAATTGGCTGGGACTGGCTAATCTGGGCCAGGAAAGCCCCCTTCCCTTAACTAAGGGGGGTAAAGGAATGGGAAAGAGGCCATAACTTTTGGCTACGGTATCAAAACCATCAACCCCTGCCTTTTCAATAAAGGTGCGCATTGAATCGTAAATCGCTGCCAAGGTAGAAGAAGAGAGTTTAATTCGGGATGTAATCCTCTTTATCTTTACACTATCCTTTTCCACCTGTTCTACCTTAATAATTTGATAAGTATCACCCCGCTGGAAGATATTGGAAAACTTATTGACCGGAACCCCTTTAATTATTCTTGTCAGATTGGTATCAATCTGGGAAAATTTGAGCCAGAAGGAGAATGTATCCTGTGGATTATCACCGAAATCCATTACCGTTAAGACAAAATCCTCCCCACCCTGCAGTTGCCGGTAGGCATCTTCAATCGCCTTTTTTGCCTCTTCGGAATCTGCCGGTGAGATTCTTACCGGGAAGACCAAACATTTCAGAGTGGCAGAAGGTTTAATCTCAAAATCCTTTTTATTTTTCTCATAATAATCCCTCAACTCCTTCTCAGTCGGTTTTTCCTCGGAAGAAGAAAATTTCTGGAGGCTGATTTTAATGTAGGAGACCCGGACCTTCTTATTATCTAAACTCGCCCTCTCTTCCACTTCGCCGCTCGTTACCCGAAAGGATGACTTGACATCAATCCGGAATTTCTCCTTCGGCAGAACTTCAAATAATTCCCGGGCATAAAGGGTAAAGTATTCCTGATTCTCTCGACTTTGCAGTAAAGCCAGATATTTTTGGTAATCAAAATTACCCGCGGAATCTCTCAATTCCGGTCTTTCCAATAATTCCTGAGGGGGATTTGCCTTCATTATCTCATAAATCTCTTGCCCGGTTACTGTGATCCCGGCTTTCTTTAAGACCTCTTCCCAGTTTTTTTCTTGGACCAGATACTGCCAGGTCTGATTTTCCAATGCCAACCTCTCCTCTTCGGAAATATCCTTAGCATTCTTTTCTCTTAGGGTTCGGTATAAAAGATAGTTATAGGCATTCTGGTATTCGGTGAAGGTAACTGGTTTCTTCCCCACATAACCCAAGATCCCTTTTTGTAAAGGCGAGCGACTGAATCTTCCCGCGCGCAATAGTTGCCAGACCTCAGAAAGTAAAAAACCACCGACAAAGGCAAAGGCGACAATAAACATTATCACCTTAACTCTCTTTCGTAATTTAGAAATCATAACCCATTTTATCCAATTTCTCCCAAAAGTCAACCCGCTATGGATTTAATCCATAAGGATTTTATAAAAGGCTTCCGCCCTAATTCCAAAGTAAAATAAAAATGTAAAAATTACGAAACCACAGATTCTCACGAGATTAAAAGAGAAAAATCTATGGTAATCTTGTGGTTAAAAAATGAATTATGATGGCAATTGACTTTGGCAAAAATTTATCTATAATAGATTTTTTATGAATAAGACATTAAGTGAGATTGAAGAGAAAAGCGGGCAAGTAATCTCCGCTTGTATCCAGTGCGGACGGTGTTCTGCCGCTTGTCCTTTAAGCAAATTTATGGACCTACCACCGCGCACTACTATTTTCTTTCTTCAAATTGGTGAAATAGAAAAAGTTTTTTCAACTCGCGGTTTCTGGTTTTGTGCCTCTTGTCTTTCCTGTGGCGTCCGTTGTCCCAAAGAGATTGACTACTATAAAATTGCCGATGCTTTGAGGCAGATCTATTTAATGAATAATAAAACCGAGCCCATCGTCTCTCCGGACAATCTTAATAAAGAGATTTTAGAAGAAGCACCCCAGCAGTTATTCATCTCCGCCTTTCGGAAATGGACGAAATAAGATTGAAAATTTGGGAGGAAAGGTATGCTTATCACTAAAATCTTTTTTAGCAAATTACCATCTTTTACTTTAACTTTTAGCCTCTTCGGTATTTGCTATACCATACCAACCGGTGTCTGGCTAATTCTAACCTTTTTAAGAAAATGGCGGAAAGGGAAAGAAGGAACTTGGCTTTATCTCTTACTTTTCGGGGCTACCCTTTTCGGCGTTATTGACCATCTCTGGAACGGTGAAGTCTTCCTCATCGGCGAAAACCCCTTAAAAGACATCGCCTTGGGTATAGTAATTACCCTATCGGTATTTGCCGTTTGGGGAATAATGGTCTTTGTCCACCGGAAAAAGGCTACCTTGGCGAAGAAGTCGGTAAACTGATGAAGGAATTTCCCTATTATCCTGGTTGTACCTTATATACCAAAGCCAAAGGTTTAGATTTATCCCTCCGGTTAATCTCAGAAAAATTGGGTTTCCGCCTAAAAGAACTCACCACCTGGAATTGCTGCGGGGCAATCTATAACGAAGTAGAAAATGATATCACCGCGCACATCGCCCCTTTAAGAAACTTAATTCAAGCCAAAAAGGAAGGGGGGGATAAATTAGTAACGACCTGTGCCGCCTGCTACAATGTCTTAAAGCGGAGTCAGAGTTTTGTCTTCTTGGAGAATAATCCGGAGATAAAAAAAAGAGTTTCTGCCTATCTGGAAGATGAGATTGGTGATTATAAAGGAGATATTGAAATCCTCCACTACTTGGAACTCTTAAAGCAGGAGATTGGTTTTGAGCGGTTAAAGAACGGCAAGAAATTAAATGGCTTAAAGGTCGGCTGCTATTACGGTTGTCTTTTGACCCGCCCGCCCAAGGTCTTAAAATTTCCCTTAGGGATAATGGAAGAACTATTTTCCCTTCTGGGCGCCGAAATCGTTGAATCTCCCTTTCGGGAATATTGTTGCGGTGGTTATACTTTACTAATTAGTAAAGAAGGAACCCGGGAGTGTGTGGCGAAAATCTTAAATAGTTTTTCTGATGCCGAAGTGATTATCACCTCCTGTCCCTTATGCCTTTACAACCTTGACAAATTCCAAGATGGTCCAAACCGACCAATTCTCTATTTCAGCCAACTCTTAGGAGTTCTTTTTGACCTAAAAGAAGAAGTTTTGAACTTCCAAAACCATTTTGTTGACCCCAGACCAATCTTAGAAAAGAGGGGGCTTTATGGAAAAGTTTGAACCAAAGTTAATTGGCTTTCTTTGCAACTGGTGCAGTTATGCGGGGGCTGATTTAGCGGGCACCTCCCGAATATCTTATCCACCCAATCTACGCGTTATCCGGGTGATGTGTTCCGGTTATGTTGACCCCCAATTTGTCTTAAAGGCATTCGCCTTAGGTTTTGATGGTGTTCTGATTGGTGGTTGCCATCCGGGTGATTGCCATTATCAAACCGGAAATTATAAAACCCTGCGCCGGATGAAACTCTTAAAGAAACTATTAAAGCAACTGGGGATTGAAGAAGAGAGGTTAAGGGTGGAATGGGTCTCCGCCTCTGAGGGTAAGAGGTTCGCGGAGGTGGTTAGTGATTTTACCGAAAAGATAAGAAGTCTCGGACCATTAAAATAACTCTTTTCCCTTAAACTGGCAAAAATTATATGAGAAAAAACTTAATCCTTCTCACTAATGATGATGGCATCTTTTCTTCTGGTTTATCTCTTCTTTATCAGATAGTTAAAGATTTAGCCCCAACTCGGGTTTTTTCCCCCCTTACCAATCAGTCCGCCGCCAGTCATTCCTTCACTTTAAGAAAGCCAATAAAGGTTTGCCGAATGAAGAAGAATTGGTTTGGAGTAGAAGGGACGCCAACCGATTGTGTTCTGGTTGCCTATCATGGACTTTTACGCAAAAGAATAAGTTTGGTCATCTCTGGGATCAACGACTCTCCCAATCTCGGTGAGGATGTCTTATATTCCGGGACAGTGGCGGCGGCGATTGAAGGGACAATTTTGGGTATCCCATCATTTGCCTTATCGGTATTAGATAAAAACTCTCTCCCACCTACCCAAAAGATAAAAAGTTTTATCACCTCTTTAACCCGAGACCTCTTAAAAAATGGGTTGCCGAAAAAGACCCTATTAAATATCAATATCCCCGCCCAAGAGATAAAAGGGATAAAGATAACAACCTTGGGCAAAAGAATCTATCGGGATATGGCGATTGAAACGAAAAACGAGAAGAATGAAATCTGTTATATCATTGATGGTTCAATGGACTACCAACCGCATCGGGGAACGGATTTTGAAGCGGTCTATTCCGGTTATATCTCCATCACCCCTCTCCATCTGGATATGACCCACTACCAAGAACTAAAAACCTACGAAAGAAGATTTAAGAAGATTATTAAATTCTAACTTAGATTATCCGCTTGACTTTCTAAAAAAAGTTGTTATAATAAATAAACCAAGGTTAACCTTGGTGAAGAGATAATGAGAGAGATGATAGAGAAGGGAAAAGAAAAAAAATTTTACCCATTCTTTTTCTACCAGTGGACCAGATTTTGGGGCACTGGTCTACTGGTTAATTTTTGCCCCGGTTCCCTTTCTACGGCGGGGGAAAGGGAGTCAAAAAAACCCGCCTTGGAGGTAAACTATGGTTAAACGCATCACCTTAACGATCGCAGTCGCCTTTTTGTTTGCGATTGCCATTGAGGTCCCTGGTCTAATCAATTACCAGGGGAAATTGACCAACGCCTCAGGACAGCCTCAGCAGGGAACTTTCAATATGGTCTTCTCCATCTACGATACAGAGACCGGTGGTAGCGCCTTATGGGAAGAGACCCAGAGTGTGACTACTGATGCCCAAGGACTTTTCAATGTCCTCTTGGGTAGTGTCAACCCACCGGTTGTTATTCCCGAAGGACCGGATTGCTACTTAGAGATCACAGTGGAAGGAACTACTTTAACGCCGAGGCAGAGGATTGTCTCCAATGGTTATTCCTATTATGCCCAGACCGCAGAAGATGCCAATAAACTCGGTGGCATTGCTGCTGGTAATTATGCGGTTCTGCCGATTGAGACCGATGAGATTCAAGATGGTGCGGTAACAAATGCCAAAATCGCCGACAATGCGATAACTTCTGATAAAATTCAAGATGGACAAATCTTCAATGATGACTTAGCGGACAATGCGGTAACGACCGGAAAGATTCTTGATGGGACAATCCAAATGGCTGACCTTAGTTTCACCCCAGCCACAAGACCACTCTCCCCTGGTGTCTCAACCGCCGAGATTCAGGACAATGCGGTAACTTCGGCAAAGATTCAGGATGGCACAATCACCACTGCGGATATTGCTGCCAATGCCATTCACACTGTTGCCCAATCCTATCAGAACCCACCATATTACACCTGGACTCTTACCACCTCCTGGCAGACAATTCCTTCTTATCCCGTTTCCCTCACCTTCACAACCACTGGTGGTCCTCTTCTCATAAATGTCTCAATCAACGGCATCGCCCAAGGTTATACCACTTACCCAATGGACTTTATTGTTGGACTCTTCCGAGCCGGAACTCTAATCGCTTCAGCGCGAAGTCATGCCGCTTATAT
>JBDRVQ010000012.1 GCA_039801905.1 candidate division WOR-3 bacterium
TAATTCTCTTACTCTTTTAATTCTTTTTTGAACGCCTATTATTTTAAGAAACTTATTAAATAATTTCAACACATCTACTACCTTAATACCCTTATTAACCTGGTAACCATGTCTTAACACATTTACTTTTTTTAAGGTTGACATTCTCTCTTTTTGGGTTAAAATGTTTTTTAATAATTATATAAAAAATTTGGAGGAAAGAATGACGAAACCAAAAATTATAACGAAGTTGCCTGGTATTAAGGCACAGAAGATATTAAAAAAGGATAAGAAATATATCTCCCCTTCCTATACCCGCTCCTATCCGGCGGTGATTGAGCAGGGAGAAGGTTGCTGGGTATGGGATGTGGATGGTAATAAGTTTTTAGATTTTAACGCCGGAATCGCAGTCTGTGCTACGGGCCATTGCCATCCTGAGGTGGTAGAAGCAATTAGAAAACAAGTTGGTAAACTTATCCATATCTCCGGGACCGACTATTATTATCCCCAACAGGTTGAATTAGCCGAAAAGTTAGCAGAAATTACCCCCGGGGGAAAGAATAAGAAGGTATTTTTCTGTAATTCTGGGGCGGAGGCAGTAGAAGGTGCCTTTAAGTTAGCCCGTTTTCATACCAAAAGGCCTTATGCCCTTTCCTTTTTTGGTTCTTTTCACGGTCGGACGATGGGTGCTCTCTCTTTAACCGCCAGTAAGGTTGTCCATAAGAGAGGTTTCGGTCCTTTAATTCCCGGGGTCTTTCATATTCCCTTCGGCTATTGTTTCCGTTGCTTTTTTAAGTTGGAATATCCGGGATGTGATTTCTATTGCGTAAAATATATTGAAGAAGAAGTATTTAAGAAGATTGTACCACCGGAGGAAGTCTGTGCATTATTTGCGGAACCGATTCAGGGTGAGGGTGGTTACATCATTCCGCCGGATGGCTATTTCCAGAGAATTCGGGAACTCTGCGATAAGTATGGGATTCTTTTTGTGGTTGATGAGGTGCAATCTGGTTTTGGTAGAACCGGTAAGATGTTTGCCATTGAACATTATGGAGTGATGGCGGACATTTACTGTTTAGCGAAAGGGATTGCCTCGGGAATGCCGATTGGGGCGTTTGTCTCCCGCTCCGGAATTATGAACTGGCCACCGGGTGCTCATGCTTCAACCTTTGGCGGCAATCCGGTCTCTTGTGTTGCGGCGATGGCGACGATTCGCCTTTTAGAGAATGGTCTAATTGAGAATGCGGAAAAGATTGGGAAATATCTCTTAAAGGAATTGGAGAAGATTCAGAGTAAGTTTGAGGCGATCGGCGATGTCCGGGGAAAGGGTCTAATGATTGGCATTGAATTGATTGAGGATTCTATTTCCAAAAAACCGATTCCGGAGAGGCGGGATGCGGTTGTTTATAAATGCTTTGAGAAGGGATTAATTCTGCAGGGTTGTGGTCCGACGACGATAAGATTTTCGCCACCTTTGATTGTGACGAAGGAAGAGGCGGATACCGCCTTGGAGATATTTGAAGAGGCATTAAAAGAGGTCTTTAAGTCTTAAAAAAACCGAAAGGTTTTCGGCTATTTTTAACTCTAACCCTTTTGCTCCAATTACGGCACTGGGAATTAGACTGCTGGATAGGTTACTTATCGGAGAAGGGAAGAGGGAGGAAATTAGGAATTTTTTTGGGGAGTTTAGGGAAGAGTAGATTAGGGGAAAGATTGGAGAGAGGAGTAGGGAGGATAAGATTAGGAAAAATGGGGGAAAAGAGGCATATTTTTAACCCCCAGGGATACCGTAGGGGGGACTGACCCCTATCTTTTAAGCGCAATGCTTATAAGTTATTGATAATGAATAACTTAAAGCGATTTTACCACTTCCTAAAAAGTTATCTCATCAGATAATTTTTGTCCGGGAAAGATGCTTGTCTTCAAAAACTTTTTCGGGCATTTTTACCTTTCAACCAAATTCTCTTTTAAGTCTCTCTTGAGGGCAGCAAGTGATTTCCTTGATTTTTTCCGATTATTCCCTTATCATACCTAATTAAATTTAGGGGAACTAGATTGATGAGGAAAGGACTTTTAATAGATAGAGTAAAGGAAACACTCCAAAGACTCATTGGGGAGTTTCTTTCTAAAAAGAAGAAGACAAGCATTTTGGTCGGGTTTTCTGGTGGAAAGGATTCAACTTTTCTCCTCTATGCCCTTTGCCAGTTGAAGGATTGGCTAAACTTAGAACTTTTTGCCTTTCACTTAAATCATTTGTTAAGGGGCGAAGAGGCAAAAAGGGATGAAAGATTCTGTCAAGAATTTTGCCGAAAATTAAAGGTGCCCTTGGTTATAAAGAGATATGATGTGAAAGGTTATGCGAAGAGAAGGAAGATTTCCTTAGAGGAGGCGGGAAGAGTTATCCGGTATCGCTTCTTAGAGGAGATAAGAAAAAAGAAAGGGTTAGATTTTATCGTTTTGGGTCATAATGCCACGGATAATTGCGAAACGATGCTTCTCGGCTTAATAAAAGGGCAAGGGCTCTCGGGAATTGCTGGCATCCCGCCGACAAGGGGTAAGATTATTAGACCTTTAATTGATATTAAAAGGGAAGAGATAGAAGAATTCTTAAAGAAAAATAATATCCCCTATGTTTTTGATACAACAAATTTATCCCTCTCCCATCCTCGCAATTATATTCGGCATATCATTTTGCCATTTCTTAAAGAGGTCAATCCCAATTTGGAAGAGACGATGCGCCAGACCGCCCAAATTTTACAGGAAGAGGATGCTTTCCAGAAGGTGGTTGCGAAAGAAAAGATCGCGGAAGGGGGCATAAAGAAAGTGAGGGAAGGTTATTTTATTGACAATAAGATATTTTTGCCTTATAATTTGGCAATTAAGAGAAGAGTCTTGAAGGAGTTATTTAAAAAGATGCCCTACGAGGATGTGGAAAGGGTAATCGGTTTGGTGGAAAAGCCTTCAGGAAAGGAGGTGATTTTGAAAGGCGGTCTCTGGGCGGTAAAGGAGTCAGATGGGGTATTTATTGGGAAAATCCCCAAAAGGAGTACCTTTTATAAGGTATTAAAGTTTGGGGTAAATCGGATTGAAGGTATGGGTTTAGATTTGGAGATCAAAAGGAGAGAGAAGGGGGGGGAGATAAAGGATTTGCTAGCTGCCCCTATGGTAGAATACTTTGACGAGGATGAGATCTTACCTCCTCTCTATATCCGCTTCTGGCAACCAGGAGATTTCTTGGCCTACGAAGAGGGAAAGAAGAAATTGCAGGATTTATTCGTTGACTACAAAATACCGAAGCGAATAAAGAATGAGATACCAATTCTTTTTGACCAAAAGGGAGTTTTATGGGTTTTAGGTTTGAGAAGGGCAAATCGGGCAAAGATTACGGAAAAGACAGGAATGATATTGGAGGTTAAGATAAAAAGATGGAAAGAGAACCCAATAAGAGGAATATAGCCTCTTCTCTCTTCATTTGGCTCCTAATCCTCACTGCTATCTGGCTTCTCTGGAATTTCTTCAATACAAGGCGAAAAGAAAGGGTCTTAATTGATTATACCCATTTCATCAAAGAAGTAGAGAAGGGAAATGTCCTGTCAGTGGTGATAATGGAAAAAGAGATTTTGGGGCAATTAAAGAAAGAGGCGGAATTGGAAGGGGTGACACCGATAAAGAAATTTACTGAATTTAAAACCTATTTGCCTTTTCCCGACCCAAGTTTAGTCCAGAAATTAATTGATAAAAAGGTCTTGGTCTCTTCTAAACCTTCTTCTCCCTGGTCAAATCTTATTGTGGGTGCTATCCCTTGGATTTTATTTTTAGGTTTGTGGTTGTTCTTTATTCGGAGGTTGACCGCGGGGCAGGACCGGGCATTTACCTTTGGTCGGAGTCGGGCAAAAATTCTTACCGAAAATAAACCGAAGGTCACATTTGATGATGTCGCCGGGGTTGATGAGGCAAAGGAGGAGTTGAAGGAGGTGATTGAGTTCTTAAAGGCGCCTCAGAAATTTCAGAGGTTGGGAGGAAGGATTCCGAAAGGGGTCCTTTTGGTCGGACCGACCGGAACCGGTAAGACCTTATTAGCAAGGGCAGTAGCAGGTGAGGCAGGAGTGCCATTCATCTCTATATCCGGTTCTAACTTTGTGGAGATGTTCGTTGGGGTGGGTGCCGCTCGGGTTCGGGATTTATTCGAACAAGGGAGAAGGAATGCCCCCTGCATCATATTCATTGATGAGATCGATGCGGTGGGTCGACAGCGAGGAGCAGGTTTGGGAGGTGGGCATGACGAAAGGGAGCAGACCTTAAATCAACTCTTAGTGGAGATGGACGGTTTTGATACCTCAGAAGGCGTAATAATTATGGCGGCGACCAATCGCCCGGATATTTTAGATCCTGCTCTTTTAAGACCCGGAAGATTTGACCGCCAGATTGTCGTTGACCGACCAGATGTGAAAGGTCGAGAGGAAATCTTAAAGGTCCATACCCGAAAGATTCCTTTGGCGAAAGAAGTTGACCTTAAAGTCTTAGCCCGGGGAACACCCGGTTTTTCCGGAGCGGACTTAGCGAATATGGTAAACGAAGCGGCACTTTTAGCCGCCCGCCGGAATCACGATGTGGTGATGATGGAAGATTTGGAAGACGCTAAGGATAAAGTATTAATGGGAGTGGAACGAAGGAGTCTTTTAATCTCCGAAGAGGAGAAGAGATGGATTGCCTACCATGAGGCAGGTCATGTTTTAGTTTCTAAGATGATCCCCGGAACCGACCCGATTCATAAAGTGACAATCATACCCCGAGGGAGGGCATTGGGGACAACCCAGCAATTACCAATTGATGACCGAAGGATCTATTCCAAGACTTATTGCCTTAATCAATTGGCGGTGATGCTGGGAGGAAGGGCGGCAGAGGAGGCGGTATTTTCTGATATCTCAACCGGTGCCCGGGATGATATTGATCGGGCGACCCAATTGGCGAGAATGATGGTGACGGAATGGGGGATGTCAGAAAAGGTTGGACCATTAACCTTAGGGAAGGCGGAAGAAGAAGTCTTTTTGGGTAGAGAGATGGGACTCCATCGGAATATCTCCGAGGAGACCGCCCGGTTGATTGATCAGGAGATAATAAGATTTGTGGAAGAAGCCTATGAGAAGGCGAAGAAGATTGTGCGGGAGAATATGGAAAAGTTACACAAAATTGCCAAAGCACTTTTAGAAAAGGAGATACTGGAAGGACAAGAGATTGATGCCCTTCTTATCCCGTGATTAAAAGTTCTATCCTCAAAGGTTCATTTACTGCCTTGGTTACTCCGTTCCAAAACGGAGAAGTTGATTTGGCAGGACTCAGGAGAAATATAGAATTTCAACTGGCTAATGATACCGCCGGTTTAGTTCCCTGTGGTACAACCGGTGAGTCGCCAACCCTTTCTCTTGAAGAATGGGAAATGGTGATAAGGACCACAGTGGAGAGTGTCCAAGGTAGAATTCCGGTTATTGCCGGAACCGGAACCAACGATACGAAGAAGACGATTAAATTGACCGAGAGGGCGAAGGAATTGGGTTGTGATGGTTGTTTAGTTGTTTGCCCTTATTATAATAAGCCAACTCAGGAAGGGCTTTATCGCCATTTTGCCGAAATTGCCCAGAGTGTTGATATACCAATTATTATCTACAATATCCCAAGCCGGACCGGGGTAAATATCTTACCGAAAACGATTGAGAAGTTGGTAAAGGAATTTAATAATATCATTGGGATTAAAGAGGCATCAGGCAATTTGGACCAGGTTTCAGAAATTTTGGTGCGCTGTGGCGAAAGGATTAGCATCCTCTCCGGTGACGATGCCTTAACCTTACCCATCCTTTCGGTCGGAGGTCAGGGGGTAATTTCGGTAATATCAAATATCCTTCCGAAGGCGATGGCGGATTTAGTCAAGAGTTATCTAAAGGGGGATATAAAAGGAGCCCGGGAATTACACCAGAAGTTATTTCCCTTGATGAAAGTATTATTCATTGAGACCAACCCAATACCGATTAAAACTGCTATGAACCTCTTAAAGATGCCTAGCGGCGATTTGCGTCCTCCCCTTTATCCACCGAACGAAGAGACACTTAATCAGATAAAAAGGGAATTAGAAAATTACGGACTTCTAAGATGATGAGGATAATAATTATCGGTGCCGGGGGGAGAATGGGAAGCGCTATCGCCCAAGGGATTCAAGAGACGAAGGATATGGAAGTAATTTATGGGGTGGAAAAGGAAGGCCATTTCGCAGTTGGTTCTCCTTTTGGTAAGAATTTTATCGTTGATAAATTAGAAAAGGTAATAAGGGAAGGGGATGTGGTGGTTGATTTTTCCGAGCGGGAGGCGGTTTTAAGTAATAGGGAGATATTAATTCAAGGTGGTAAGCCTTACCTCTGTGGGGTGACGGGTTTCCGAGAAGAGGAATTGAAGGATTTGAAGGAGATGGGGAGGTATATCCCTTTTCTCTATTCTCCAAATTTCTCCTTTGGTGCCAATCTGCTCATCAGGTCGGTCGGGGAAATTGCCCGTTTTTTACCAGAAGATTACGAAATAAAAATTATTGAGACCCACCATAAGATGAAAAAGGATGCTCCGAGTGGGACGGCAAAGAGACTGGTCACAGAAGTTGAAGAGAAGAAAGGGGAGAAGGTGGAGGTCTTTTCTCTGCGGGCGGGGGAAATCGTTGGTGAACATAGGGTTATCTTTTTTGGTCCCGGGGAGGTCTTAGAGATTACCCATTCTGCCTTATCCCGGAAAGCATTTGTCCGAGGGGTAATAGAAGGAATAAGATTTATTATTAATCAGGCAAGGGGATTTTATACCTTTGATGATATTATAAAAAAGGTATGAACCAAGAATTGGCACAGGTGATAAAGATGTATACAACTGGAACTCACAAGGAGTTGAGCAGTTACCTAATTGGGAAATCAAAGGATACCCTCATTGCTATCCTGGTTGATTTATTAACGATGTATATCAATGATAAAAACTCCTCAACAATACGAGAATTCATAAACGTGACTTTAGCCGGTTATCAACATAAAGAAGGGAAAATTGGTTATAATGGTTTCAAACAAGATACATTTGTTCCCGGGAGGACAATAAGATGTGAGGCGAAACCGAAAAATGTAAATAGCGAGGAGTTTGAAAAATATAAGAGAGGTGAGAGGAGAACACCCCCTGCAAAATTGAATGGTAGGGGTAATTTTACTGATTATACTCCGGAACGATTAGAGAAGGATAAAAGGGAGAAAGATTTGAATATGTTAGTAAGTGGTTTTGTTGATGGCAAACTCATTTATATTATTGAATTTCCTTTTTCCACTCCTGATTTTGTAAGAAATTTAGAGAAGAAATTAAAAAAATGGCAGGAGAAGTTAAAAGGAAGTAAAAGTATAAAAGGTCAGTTCTTAAGGAGTGCGGATTTTGATTACAAAGATTATATTAATTGTCCAGATTTAAAAGTAGTTTATCTTTTAAGTAAGGATGAATTAGCAAAATATGAACCATATATAGCCAAAGGATTTTATGAATTTTTAAGGGAAAAGACAAAATGAAATTGAATGAGTATTTAAATAAGATAATTCAAGGGGATGCCTTAACCGTATTGAAAAATTTACCGGAGGAGATTGTTGATTTGGGTGTGACATCACCTCCGTATAATAAGGGTGAAAATAAAAAAGGATGGCTGGTGACAAGTGTCAAATATTCGGGTGTTTCGGACCGATTGCCCGAAAAAGTTTACCAAAGTCAACAAATAGATGTCTTGAATGAAATTTATCGGATTACAAAACCTGGTGGTTCTTTTTTTTATAATCATAAAATCCGTTGGGAAAGGGGTGAGTTGCTTCACCCGATGGATTGGTTGAGGAAGACCAAATGGATAATTAGGCAGGAGATAATATGGGATCGGATGATTGCCGCAAATATTCGCGGTTGGCGATTCTGGCAAGTAGAGGAAAGGATATATTGGCTTTATAAACCAAAGGGGAAAAAACTGATCGGTGAGGAATTAAAGCCGAAACATGCCCTTTTAACTTCAATTTGGCGGTTTCCACCAGAGAAGAAAAATCCCCATCCCGCACCTTTTCCTTTGGCTCTCCCAGTGCGGGTAATTTATTCTATTATGGATGAAAGAAAGGGGGTGGTAATTGACCCTTACTGTGGAAGTGGGACAACGCTGGTGGCGGCAAAGATTTTGGGGCACGATTTTATTGGAATTGAAATATCTGAGGAATATGTTAAATCTGCTGAGAAGCGGCTTTTAAATTATAAAAACGAAAGGTGTGAGGCAGAAGAGGAGATTGCTAAACACATTGTTATCAAAACATTTAAGGAGAGAAAAGAGAAGGGAGAATTTACTGGGAAATACGGGAAGAGGGCAAATCAAGGAATGAATGCGCTCCTTTTATTTCGGGAGAAGGGTGAGGAAAGATGAACCGAGTCTTTTTTGCCTTAGGCTCTAATTTGGGTAATCGGAAAAGGAATTTGGAAAAAGGGTTACAATTATTAGAGAGGATGGGGATAAAAATCCGAAAGAAGTCAAGGATTTATGAGACGGAACCGGACGGTTTCCCTTATCAGCCGAAGTTTCTCAATCTGGTGGTAGAAGGAGAGACGGAAAAAAGTCCGGAGGAATGCCTTCTGATAATAAATGAGATTGAGAAAAGATTAAAAAGGGTGAGGATTTTTAAGAATGCACCCCGGCCCTTAGATATTGATTTATTATTCTATAATCAAGAGATAATTGAAAAGCCGAATCTTAAAGTTCCCCATCCAAAACTTCAAGAACGGGAATTCGTTTTGCGACCCTTAGCGGAGATTGCTCCCCAACTTTACCATCCCAAATTAAATAAGAGAATAGAAGAGTTACTAAAAGAGAAAGGTAATGGAAAGGGAATTAAACTATATTGCGATTGAAGGCGGTATCGCTTTGGGTAAGAAAGAATTGGCGCAAAAACTGGCAAAACGGATAGATGCGCGAGCGCTTACCTTTGACGAGGAAAATCCTTTCCTTCCTTTATTTTACCAGGACCAAAGTTATGCCTTCCAAACTCAAATCTATTTTCTTTTGGCGCGCTACAAACACCAACTCCTTCTTAAGCAACCAGAACTTTTTTACCCGAAGGTAGTTACCAATTACATCTTTGAAAAAGATTGGATTTATGCCCATCTTAATTTGAAAGGGCAGGAACTTTCCCTCTACGAAAAGATTTACGAAATTCTGAAAAAGGATGTGCTGAAGCCTGATTTGGTCATCTATCTCCAAGCGCAACCGGAAACGGTTCTGGAGCGCATCAAAAGAAAGGGGAGACCTTATGAGAGAGATTTACCAATCGAATATATCAATTCCTTACTGAATCAGTATGATGCCTTCTTTATGCACTGGGAGGAGTCTCCTTTGCTTATTGTTCGTCTGGAAAAAGTTGACCTCTTAAATCGGCAAGAAGATTTTGATAGCCTCTTTCACCAGATATTAGAGACAAAAAGGGGGAGGAAATTTTTTTCTAAGGTATGAAGATCACAACCAAGACCTTAATTAGGATGAAGGAGAGAAAAGAGCCTATTGTCGCCCTTACTGCTTATGATTATCCAACAGCAAAGATTTTAGATGAGGTGGGAGTGGAAGTTATCTTGGTGGGCGACTCTTGTGCTAATGTCTTTTATGGTTACGAGACAACTTTACCCATTGGGATGGAGGAGATGCTTTATCATACCAGGGCGGTAGTGAAAGGGGTGAAAAGGGCATTAGTGGTTGGTGATATGCCTTTTCTTTCCTTTCAGACTGGAATTGATGAGGCGGTGAAAAATGCCGGCCTGTTCCTAAAAGCAGGAGCGCAAGCGGTAAAGATTGAGGGTGGAGAGATTGTCTTTAAGACAATTGAGACCTTAGTTAAATACGGGATTCCGGTGATGGGGCATCTCGGTTTAACTCCGCAATGGGTTCATCAATTTGGTGGTTATAAATTGCAGGCAAAGGGAAAAGAGGAACAAGAGCGTTTAATAAAGGAGGCAAAAGAATTAGAAAATCTCGGTTGTTTTGCGATTGTCTTAGAGAAAATTCCTTTGGCGGTGGCGAAAAGGGTAACGGAAGCAGTTAAAATTCCAACTATCGGTATTGGTGCTGGTCCATATTGCGATGGTCAAATTTTAGTCTTACACGATTTATTAGGGATTTTTGATACACCCAAACTGAAATTTGTTAAGGTCTATGCGGATTTGCACAGGGTCATAAAAGAAGCGGTAAGGAATTATTTTGAAGATGTGAAAGAAAAAAAATTTCCCGGAGAGGAGCATAGTTTTCAGGAAGATGAGAGTTGTTAGGAAGATTAAGACGATGCAAGATCTTGCCCAAGAAGCCAAGAAAAAAGGGAAAATTATTGGCTTCGTGCCAACGATGGGTTATCTCCACGAAGGGCATCTCCGTTTGGTAAGAATTGCCCGAAAGAAAAGCGATTTGTGCGTTGTTAGTATTTTTGTCAACCCCTTACAATTTGGACCAAAAGAGGATTTCAAGGAATATCCGAGGGATATAAAGAGGGATAAGAAATTATTGGAAAAAGAAGGGGTTGATATCCTCTTTTATCCCGAAGAGAAAGAGATGTATCCGGATGACTTCTCAACTTATGTAAAGGTTGAGGGACTAACTGAAGGCTTATGTGGCCGCTCGCGACCGGGTCATTTCCAAGGTGTCACTACAGTGGTCACTAAACTTTTTAACAGCGTATTACCTCACTTTGCGGTTTTTGGAGAAAAGGACGCCCAACAGGCATTGGTGATAAAGAGAATGGTGAGGGATTTGAATATGCCGATTAAAATAATTGTCGCCCCAACTGTCCGAGAAAAAAATGGATTGGCGATGAGTTCAAGGAATGTTTATCTCTCCCCAAAAGAAAGGGAAGAAGCGACGGTTCTCTACCGATCTTTATTAAAAGCAAAGGAGATGATTGAAAGAGGGGAGAGGAATTCCAATGTGATTATTGGCAAAATGCGGGAGATGATTGAAGAAACAAGTGGTAAGATAGATTATATTGCGATTGTTGATACGAAGGATTTAAAGGAGATGGAGGTAATTAAAGGGGAGGTTTTAATCGCCCTGGCGGTTTACTTTTCCAAAGCGAGGTTAATTGATAATATAAGGGTTAAAGTATAAAATTTTATAGAAATCTTAATTGCGAGAGTAATTCGGGGAAAGGGAAATTCTTAAAAGCCGGGATGATGATTTGATTTATAGAATTTTTATGTTTAACAATCATCGGTCACCCCAACTCAACGGTTGATATCTATTCCATCCTACTGGTTTTGTTAATGCTTACTCAATTATCCAGATGAGTGATTACCTTCTCCTCTGGTGATACGGGTACATATTTTTTATCTTTGCCATTCGGATACTGGTCACACATTCCTCAGAGAGCCCTGATTTTGGTGATACTTTTGCGAAATTAATTATATCCTTTTCGTAAGAAGGTGCGATATATGTGTTACCGAAAAGATTATCTCCGGAAATAAAAGAATTAGCCGGAGTTCATTTTAATGGATAGCCAGAGGGAAAATTTGTCAAATGCCCAGCATCTCGGGAAGAAAGCGTGATACCTGTTGAATTTTTCCCCCGATCTTTTTGGGATAGGAGATGTAAAGCCTTTCGGTCGCCCTGGTGATTGCCACATAACAAAGCCTTCGCTCTTCAGCCAGACTTCTTTTATTTAGTGTTGTTCCCAGTAAAGGGAAAAGGCCTTCCACCATTCCTACCAGAAAGACGATGGGAAATTCTAAACCCTTAGCGGCATGGACGGTTAAGAGCCGAACCAAGTCCTTCCCCCAATCAACCAATGCCAGGTCCTCAAGGAGTTGAACCCGTTCTAAAAAGTCTTTCAATTCCTCCCTCTTAAATGCCTTTGCCTCATTTACCAACTCCTTCACATTCTCAATCTTTCTTCTTCCCATCTCCTGCTTCTCCCAGGAAGAAAAGAGGGGGGATTGGAAAATGAGGGGGATGAGGATTTCTTCGGTTTTACTCTCTTCCGCCAATAACCGATTAACCAGAATGAAAAATTCTTTCACTCTCTTTTCGGAACCCTGAAAGAGGAAGCGATTCTCTTTGAGCATTAAACTCCCTTCGGGGATGCCGGCAAGCCAGGCAAGGACCGGAAGGAGAAGTTTTTTGTCTTGCTGGGTGATTCCATCCAAAAGTTGAATAATTTTTCTGATCTCTTCCCGCTCGTAAAACTTTTCATCACCAATCACAGTGTAGGGGATATCCTCATTGATTAACCCTTCTTCGTAAATTCGCGATTGGTAGTTAACACGGTATAAGACTGCTATTTCGGAATAAGAACGTTTCTCCTTCTTCACAATCTCTGTTATCTTTTTTGTTAGAAATAACACCTCTTCCGCTTCGTTTTCCGCGGCGAATAGTTCTAAAACCCCGCCCTCTTTCAGAGAGAACATAGAACCTTTTTCCCTTTCGGTGCGAAGCAAATTTTCGCAGATCCGGCAGATCTTCTCCGGCAGCCGAAAATTGGTGAGGAGGTGATAGGTTTTTATCCCAGGGAAATCGGTTTGGGCTAAAATGATATTCTCCGGTCGGGCATTGCGCCATTCGTAGATTGATTGGCTTTCATCTCCTGTCAAGAAAATATAGCCATGGACGGAGGAGAGGAGGGGTAAGAGTTTGTATTGAACTGGTGTCAAATCTTGTAATTCATCTACCAGAATCCTCTGGAACTGGCGTGAATATTTTTCTCTAATCTCGGGAAATTTTGTGAGGAGAATATAGGTATAGTAGATGAGGTCGTCAAAGTCGATTAAATTATTACTCTTTAAGTGAGTCTGGTATTTTTTGTAAACCGCGGCCGTTAGTTTTTGGAATTCATTTTCTGCTTTCCGTTCTAATTCCTCCGGAGCAATAGGAATTGACTTAAATTTTTCAATTTCCTTCTTTATGCGGTTAATCTGGTTCTTACCGAGACCGATAAATTTTAAGCGAAGGGATTCAGAAAAAGGGGGGACTACGTTAAAATCTTGACCAAAATCTAAAAATTCCGCTTCCGCCTTCAGGAGGGAGAGGCAGAGATTGTGAAAGGTGCAAATATTGATATTTCTCACCTCTCTCTTCATTAGTTTTTCTAACCTTTCTTTTAAATCTTTTGCTGCCTTGTGGGTAAAGGTTAAGACCAAGATTGATTCGGGTTCAATCCCTTCCTCTTTTAGAAAGTAGTAAACTTTATAGGTTAAGACGGTTGTCTTGCCGGTTCCCGGGCCGCCAGTTACCAAAATCTTTTTTTCCTTAGAGTTTATTATTTCCCTTTGTTGGGGGGTGAGATTGATCTCAGATTCTCGGGGGAGGAGGACTAAGGGTTTTATCTCCAGACTTTTACGCAAAAGGAGTTGTGAAAATTCTTTTGCAGAGCTTGGCCGCTCTTCCCGGTTTTTGCTTAAAGACTTTATAATCGCCTTCTCTATCGTCTCCGGTAGGGAGGGGTTAAAAAATCTTGGCGGGAGGGGATTTTTTAGAAAAACCAAATTCCGAATCTCTTCCAGATTCTCTCCCAAAAAGGGAGGTCTTTTGGTTACCATTTCGTAAAAAACCGCACCAAGGGAATAAAGGTCGGATTCTGGATAAAACTCTCCCTTCCAGGCTTCCGGCGGCATATAGATTGGGGTGCCGGCAATGGAGGCGGAGAGGCTCCCTTTCTTTAGGAATTTACCGAGTCCAAAATCAGTAATCTTCACTAATCCTTCTTTTGAAACTAAAATATTCTCAGGTTTTAAGTCCCGATGGATTATTCCTTTTTTATGGGCATAAGCCAAAGCGGAAAGACACTGCTCAATAATATCCAGCGAGCGGGTTAAATCCAATTCCTTTTTTTCCATCAACTCCCTTAAGGAATCCCCTTTCACGTATTCCGTAATTAAAACCAATTTGCCTTCTAAGTAATCAATATTATAAAAACGGACAATATTTTTATGCTCTAACTGACTTAAAAGTCTTGCTTCTTCTTTTAGGATTTGAGTATCTTCTCTGCGCATTCGGGAGATTTTTAAGGCAAAACTCTCTTTTAAGATGGTATCGTAGGCTAAGTAGACATCACCAAATTGACCACCCCCGAGCCATTTAATAATTCGGTATTTTCCCAAATTCTGAGTAAGCATATCTAATTTTAATAGAAGAACCTTTGCCGTCAAATAGAAAATAAAAGTAAAAATGAAATGGATAAAATTCTTTCGAGTTAATGCCGGATGAGATTAATTAAATTCTAAAACCTTTATTTTAATTTTTCCCACTGCGTTTAAGACCTTTGCTTGCTCTTCAATTTCTCCCACCTTTAAGATGATATGGGTGGGATTGGCAGGAAATTCGCCGAAGGTCGGGTCACAAGCAACCCATCGGTCAAGATAGATCAAATTCCAGGCGTGGTAGTAGAAACTACCTTGGAAGTAGACAAGACCAACACAGATTTTTGCTGGGATACCAGCGGCCCGGCATAAGGCGGCAAAGAGGATGGAGTGCTCATTACAATCCCCTTCTTTACTCTTTAAGACATCAACTGCGGAAGGTAAGGAAGCGGTTGGTACTTTTCTCAGGTTTTCATAAACCCAAAAAAGGATTTTTTTCGCCACCTCTTGGGCATCTTCCTTTTCCCCTTTTACCTCTTTTGCTTTATTGATAATATCTCTATCATCAGATTGGATATAAAGGGAAGGTTTTAGAAATTCCTTTTGTTGATTGATGGGTAAAGGAATAGGTTTTTCTTGAAGGTGCGGATATCTTATCTCTAAGATTAATGGGTCTTCAGAAATGACCTTTTGCTCAGCAAGATTTAGGTCAAAATCCGAAGGTTTAATACCCGTGATTTGGATTTTTAGATATTCCAAGCCCTGGGCTTTTGGAATTACGGTATCTGCCTTAATTGAGAAATAGGAGATGATGTCAATTGCCTCTTCTCCTTTTTCCTGAGATAGCGCTTCTTGGGGCGATTCCCTTATTGCCAACATCTGGGGTGGAGTCTCTTCTTTAATCTCCCGGCCAAGAGTGTCAATCCAATAGAAGGAAGTATTATTTGCCATTACCACTTTCGCTTTGGTGCAGAGATAAGTTGAATCACCGATTTTCACTTCTTCCTTTCCTAAAACCGTTACCGTGGCTAAGAGGATTTTATTGAGAATAGGTTCAAAGATATGGAAATTATAATCTTTATTCGGTGTCAATTTCTTCTGGTGAACAATCTTACCCAGAGCAAAGGAGGGATAAATTTTATCTTCTAAGGAAATTTTTGTGCGCCGCGGACCTTTTTCGGTAAAGACTTCTTGGTAAAGTTCATTTTCCCTCACTAAGGCGTTTATCCGCACTTTTTGTTTTGGGGCAATTAGGTCAAAACGCAAGCCTTGAATACTAAAATCCGGATTGGTGGTGCAGTCGGTGGTGGTCAAAAGTTCTTGGACGCTCCCCGCCATTGCCAAACGCATTTTGGCGCGGTTGTAGAACCGAAAGTTTTTCGGTCCGATTTGAAATTTTTGGAAGGAATAGCCCACCTTTTTTCCGTTGAGATAAAAACCAAGCCAGGTCTCATCTTCTCTTAGGGTTTGTCCCTTTTGGCAAAAGAAAAAGAGAAACCAAGTAGAGAAAAGAATTATTCTTTTCATAATTGATTATAAAAGAAGAAATTAAGAAAGTCAAATGTTCATTTGGCTAAAATGAAGATATTACGGAAATAGAGACGACACCGATTCCTCTCTCCTTTGCTACTGATAACTTTAATTATATGGTATCTAAGGGTTGAATTTGGCGCCCTTCAACTAGTGCTATTTCCCGATTGTTTACAATTTTTTTTCTTTAAGATTGGCGTAGGGTGATGGAGAAAAGAAGGGAAAAGCGAAGAGGGAAAATAATTAGCCAAGGGAGAAGGAAAAGGGGGAGGGAAGGAAATGTGAGAGGAAAGATAGGAGAAAAGGGGGAAGGAATGGGGAAGGAGTTAGGGGAGAGATGGATGAAGAGGATAAGTGGAGGGATTAGGGGGAAATTGTCCATTTCTACCCCCAAGGAGGCCGTAGGGGGAACTGACCCCATCTTTTTCGTCCGAATGGCTTCAAGTCTTTGAAAATGAAGAGTTTAAAGCAATTTTCCCATTAATAAAAAGTTATCTCATCAGATAATTTTTATTATAAAATATGAGAACGATCCGCCTGAGGCGGATAAAATCTTCTTCACTCTTTATCTTTATAAGATGAGGAATATAAAACTCATAGTCATCAGTTTGATGAGACCTCTCAACAAATGGATTATCTTCTGGATGTCCCTTGCGAATAATTCTCCTCTCTACCCCTAATGGTCGCCAAAACCTCTCATTCGCCTTTTCATAAGCCCCGGGTTGAGAAGCATCAAATTCTAGCCACCATCTGACCAAATCACTATCTTTTCTCTAAAACCAAAAAACCTCAACCACCAGAGTGCCATCTTCCCAAATACTTGACCACAAGACCAATCCCAAAAATAAGACCAAGCCAAAAATCGGGTTTTAGAAACCACATCAATTAAAGTCCATTGGTAGTAAGGAATAAAAGTGGATGCCTTAAAATAAGAATAGACTTCTTTGGGAAGTGTCCTTTTATCAAAGATTTTTTGGTATCCATCTCCATCTCTGCAAAGGGCAATATCTTATCCCATTAATATTTTATCCGCCTGGGGTAGATATTTCTCGTCGCACCCGCCTTTTAGAACGGATTAATCTCTCCCTTTTTAATATCTTCCCGATAGTACTTTCTGGGATTAAAAGTCCCTTTTTATTAAAGAGATAGTGACGCAATTTTCTTTTCCCAAAGCCGGTTTGTTTTCTCTCTTTTATGATGATAGAGACAATCTCCTTTTTTGTTGTTTTCGGGTGAGGTCTTTTGGGGATATGGGGTTTATCGTTGAGGTCATTTCCTTTTTGTTTATTTAAGGTAAGGTAGATGGTATTTTTTGAGCATTGCATCTTTTGGGCAGTCTTTTCCACATTTCCTTTATTTCTTAATAGGTTTTCTAAAAGGACTTGTCGGGCGTATTGGGGGGAGGTCTGTTTTTTGAGGTAAAGATAAGATTGAGAGAGGACGATTGCCATAACTACTTACCTCCTTAATTTGAGCGAATAGTCTTTTCTTTTTAACAGACATTTTAATTGCCTTTACATTTTGTGTCCATAATGCCTTTATTTTAGCCAAAATATTCTTCCGATTTAAGCCTGAACGGTCTATAGACCGTTCAGGAACATTATAACCAAGTGAAGTCCTTGACAAACTCTCTCTCATCTTTAAACTTCCTTTTGATGAAATTACTGAAAAGACTTCTTCCCGGGATTGTTTTGATACTCTTACTTTTTATTTACTTCTGGCCGATAATTATTGGAAAGAGTTACTTCTGGGAGGATGTGATTGAACATTACTATCCTTACCATTTTTTTCTCTTCAAAAATTTACGCCGCTTCACCATTCCTCTCTGGAATCCTTACATCTTCTCCGGAATGCCTTTTTTGGGTGATGTCCAATCCCAAATTTTTTATCCCATAAATTGGCTTTTAGCCTTCTTCTCTTCACCCGGCTCGGTCTTTTGGCTTTTGGAGATGAAGATAATTTTTCACCTCTTACTGGCGGGAATCTTTTTTTATCTTTTCCTTCGGGAGTTAAATTTAAGTTATTTCTCTTCCTTTTTTGGTGGGGTTGTCTTTACCTTCAGTGGTTTTCTTATCACCCATCTGATTCATGTGACGATGGTCAATGCTTACATCTGGCTCCCCCCCCTCTTTCTTTTTCTCTTTCGGTGGGTTAAGAGAAAATTTTTGAGAGATCTCCTTTTTGCCGGAGTTGTTTTTGGGCTGGCGAATTTAGCCAGTCATCCCCAAATTACCCTTCATATTCTTTATACCATTATCTTCTTTTTTATTTTCTGGTTATTCTTTTGGGAAAGAGAGAAGATATCCTTGCGATTAAAAAAAGGTTTCATCGCTCTCTTCCTTATTTTCGGTATTGGCTTTGGTTTGGCGGCCATCCAATACCTTCCTGGTTATGAGCATTCAAAATCTACCCTAAGAGAGGAGATGACTTTTGAGGAATCAGCCGAGGTTTCTCTTCCCCCTTCTTTTCCCCTTCTTCTTCTGATTCCTAAGTTTTTCGGCAGTATCACAGGAAGGGGAACTGATTCTGTTCCTTTCTGGGGTAAGGAGGTGGGATATTATTATTGGGAGACGGCTTGCTATTTGGGAGTAATACCTCTGCTCTTTGCTCTTTTCGGAATAATATTTTGGCAGAAAAAGGAGAAGCGCTTCTTTATCATTTTAGCTCTTCTCACCCTTTTGGCCGGATTGGGTAAATATACCCCCTTTTACAAATTCATATTTCGTTTCCTTCCTGGTTTCGACCGTTTTCGGATTCCGGCTCGATTCGTTGGTTTATTCACTTTCAGTATGGCTACTTTGGCGGGATTGGGAATGGAGTCTTTCTCCCAAGCAGACTGGGAAAGGGTGGCTAATTTCTGGAAATTTCTTTTGGCATTTCTCTGCTTGATACTTTTCTTTTGGTTTTTATTCCTTCTCGGGGCCTTCCGGGGTTTAAGCCAATTTTTAAAAGTTCCCGTAGTGGAGAGAAATATCAATAAGCAATTTGGCATCTTTTTTGTTTTTCTTCTTATTGGAATTGTTCTTTTCTTGGGGAAAAAATTTTTCGGAAAGAGAAAAGGGAAAGATTTCCTTTTTCTCCGGGCAGGTTTGAGCATTCTGGCAATTTTCTTTACTTTTCTTGATCTCTATTTTTTCGGTAAAGATTTCAACCTCGGTCCTTATAGTTCAGAGGATTATTATCCCCAAAATCAGAATGTGCGTTTTTTAAAAAACGAAAGGGAGAGAGAAATCTTTCGCGTCAATGCTCGGAAGGGGCGGTATATGATATTAAAGAGAAATGAAGGAATGATTCACGGATTGGAACTCTTAGAAGGTTATACCCCTTTGGGTTTAGCGGATTATGCGACATTTGATGTGCCGTTAACAAAGAAATGCGATTTATTGAATGCGAAATATAAAATAAGGGTTGATGAGTTGAAAAGGAAAATGGAATTGGTATCAAATCCAACTTATCTTCCCCGTTTTTGTTTTTTCTATCAATATTTGGTGGAACCAAATCGGAAGCGAATTTTAGAAATTCTTTCCGATGATAATTTTGACCACAATCATATTTTAATCTTAGAAAAGGAGCCGAGCCTTTTTAATTCGGGAAGGGAGGTTAAATTTCCCGATTCGGTAAGGAATTGGATAAAGGTTTTGCGTATGGAAAATGACCGGATGGAACTAAAAGTGTATACCGAAGAACCGGGTCTTTTTTTTCTCTCTGAGGTCTATTATCCAAACTGGCGGGTGAAGGTTGATGGGCAAGAGAGGGAAATTTACCGTGCGGATTATTGTTTAAGGGCAGTGCCTCTGGATAAGGGGGAACACCATTTACTTTTTTATTATGATACGAAGACCTTAAAATTTGGTGCCGGTCTCAGTTTTTTAACCTTAATTTTTACCCTCGCTTTGTTATTTTGGGAAAAGAGGAGGAGAGGATAATATGTTCTTCTTTCCTTTATCTTTTTTGCTCTTTTTTGCTTTCTTATTACTTTTACCCTTTCTTTTCCTTTTGTTCCAGCTCGGGATAATTAATCTTGCCTTTGCTAAGTTGGGCTTACCTTCGGAGGTTGGCTTCCTGTTTTTCTTCTTCTCCCTGATTGGGAGCGCGATAAATCTGCCACTGGTCCGCAAGGAGATTGAGGTAGAGGAGGAGATCTCTTTTTCCGAAATTTTTTATCTCTTCTATCGTCTTCCGAAAAAGGTTTTTCGGGAAAGGATAATTGCGGTTAATCTTGGGGGGTGTATTCTACCGTTGCTTCTCTCTTTGTATCTTCTCACCCGGGCATCGTTTTCCGCAGTCGTGATTTGCACTATTCTGATGACCTTGATTGCTAAGTTTTTAAGCCGGCCGGTTAGAGGATTGGGGATTGTGATGCCGGCTTTTATCCCACCGATATTTTCGGCAATTCTGGCTTTAATTTTTTCCCGGAGTAATCCGGCACCAGTTGCTTATATCTCTGGTGTCTTTGGAGTACTCATCGGAGCAGATTTACTGAACCTTCATAAATTAGAAGAAGTTGGGGCAGGGATGCTCTCCATTGGTGGGGCAGGGGTATTTGATGGCATTTACTTAGTTGGAATAATTGCGGTCTTAATCGCTTAAAAAGAAATTTTTGCCAATTCCTCTTGCCTTTTTACCTTTTTTTTGTATTCTTAATTATGATTTATATCATTCTTTTAATTTTATTAGGCGTAATAATTTTTTTAATTCTCTATCTTCTTTTAAAGAAAGAATCAGGGATAAAGTCAAGCGAATTTCTCCAATTACTGCAGGAGCAAATTTCGTCTTTACGCCAGGAGATGAGCCAAAACTTTGCTACCTTCCTCAATTCTCTCCAGCAGACCACCGGACAAGTCAATACCCGGTTAGACAATGCAGCGGCGGTCATTCGGGATGTGAGTAAGAGTTTAGGGATTTTACAAGAAGGAACCCGGCAGGTTTTGGAGATCGGTAAAGAGATCTCTCGCCTTCAGGAGATTTTGCGGGCACCAAAAGCACGGGGCGTTTTGGGTGAACTCTTTTTAGAAGAACTATTAACTCAATTATATTTTCCCGCGGATGCCTACCGAATGCAATATGGGTTTAAGAGTGGGGAGAAATGCGATGCCGTGCTTATTTTGGGTGGGAAACTACTGCCGATTGATGCTAAATTTCCCCTGGAGGGTTTCAAAAGGATACTGGATACGGAGGAGAAAGATGAGCGAAAAAAACGGAGAAGAGAGTTCTCCCAGCAAGTTAAAAGACATATCGATGATATCGCTCGCAAATATATACGACCTGAGGAAGGGACATTTGACTTCGCCTTGATGTATATCCCGGCGGAGAATGTTTATTACGAGATGATAATTAAAGAGGAAGGGGAAGAAAGCCTTTCTTCCTATGCCTTAAACAAGAAAGTGATTCCTGTTTCTCCTAACAGTTTCTATGCTTATCTCCAGGCGATTCTTTTTGGGTTAAGGGGATTGGCGATTGAAAAACGGGCGGAAGAGATCCTCTCATCTATTAATAACCTTTCTTTGGAATTCTCTCGCTTTCGGGAAGATTTTGAAACCTTGGGGAAGCATATCGCTAACGCCTTTAATAAGTATCAGGAGGTGGATAAGAAAATCTCCCGCTTGGAGGAGAGATTCTCCCAAACTAAAACAATCGGGAGGGAAGAGAAAATTTCTTTACCGCCGTCAAATTAGGGGGGTCTTTTTAATCCGTATTTTGCCATTAGACGATAGAGATGGCGGCGACTAATTCCTAACTTTTGAGCGGATTTAGTTATATCCCACTGATTCGTTTGTAGGGTATTTAAGATAATTTCTCTTTCCGATTCCCCAATCTCTTTTTTCACTTTTGTCTTAATTGCTTTCAATTCTGGCCTTTTGTCTTCCTGAGGAAGGAATTGTAAATGGGGCGGTAAATCAGAATTGGTAATCACTTCTCCTTGGGCTAAAATTATTGCCCTTTCCAACACATTCTCTAACTCCCGGATGTTACCGGGCCAGTGGTAACGGAAAAATTTATCCATTACCTCTTCGGTTACCCCTTGGCAAGACTTCTGAAATTCATTGTTGTACTTTTTAATAAAGTAATCAACTAAAAGGGGAATGTCTTCCTTCCTTTCCCGAAGAGGGGGGAGGGAGAGGGAGACGACATTTAAGCGGTAGAGGAGGTCTTCGCGAAATTTGCCTTCTTTCACATTTTTTTCCAAGTCCTGGTTGGTAGCAGCGATAATTCGGACATCGGTTTCAATCGTTTTTCTTCCTCCGACCTTTTCAAACTTTTTCTCCTGTAAGACCCTAAGAATCTTAGCCTGGAGGGAAAGGGTCATATCTCCAATTTCGTCTAAGAAAATAGTTCCCCCCGAAGCCAGTTCGAACTTCCCCTTCTTTTCCGTCACCCCGGTAGCGGTTCCTTTTTCCACGCCAAAGAGTTCGCTTTCCAAAAGGGTTTCCGGGATGGCGGCACAATTGATGGCGACAAATGGCTTATCGGGACCAAAGGAGAGATTGTGGATACAACGGGCAATCAGTTCTTTACCGGTGCCGCTTTCTCCTTGAATCAGGATAGAAACTTTGGTGGGCGCCACTTTTTTAATTATGGCAAAAACTTCGCGCATCTTGGCAGTTTTACCGATGATGCCTTCAAAGGGTATCTCCTTCTCCGTCTCTAATTCAATAGGTTTGGGAATCGCCTGACTCTTCGCCTTTTCCAGACCGAGGGCAATGATATTGGCTACAGCTTCTTTAATTGTTTCACTAAGGGAAATTGGTGCCGGCGTAGGAAATTTGAGATAGAGAATACCCAGTTTTTCTCGCCCCGAGGAGAGGGGGATGGCGACTGCCTCTGCTTCCTCGATCGTTCCCAAGGTGAGGTGGTGGCTATCAATTCGGATGGCACAGCCTTCCAAGAGAAGAATCTCTTTGAGAAGACTGAGGCATTTCCGGCAAAAATCGGTTAAAGGTGCGGGGTTAGCGCAAATGGTGGAGAGACTGCGGAGGAGAGCGACGCCTTTATTTTCCTCGCGTTCTAAGCGATAGAGATATTTTTCTAACTCTTCTCCCTCTTGGAATATCTCCAAGTTCTTAAAAATCGTTTTTGCTTCATTAAGATAGGGGAGACCGATATTTTTGGCGTAGTTCTCCACTAGAAATTTGCCGTATTCTAAATAGGCCTTTCCCAATTCGTATCGGATTCCTAAATTTCTAAATATCTCACAAGATTCCTGAAAATACTTTTTAGCGGTCTCTTTTTCTCCTAAAGCCCAATAGAGATTGCCCAGTGCCTTCCGCACATTCCCCTCTTCTTTTTTTATTCCGGTTTCTAGGGCTAAGGAGAGGGCTTTGGTTAGAAACTCCTGTGCCTCTTTTATCTCCTGGGAACGGAGTAGTAGTTCTCCCATTCGCCGATAAGTCTTCGCCAATTCATCCTTTTGGTTAATTTTCGTACAGATTTCCATTGCTTCCACATAGAGATTCATCGCCCGAAGGAAGTTGCCCATAAGAAAATTTGCCTCCCCTAAATTCCCTAATGCTTCCGCCTTTCGGGGTAGGGAACCAATCTTTTCGGAATATGAGATGGCAGTTTCAAAAAGGGTAATTGCTTTATCCAACTTTCCCCTTTTTAGATAAATCTCCCCAATATTGTTATAACAGAGGGCAATGCCGGCACAGTCCTTAATTTTTTCTTTTTCTACCAATGCCCGATAGAAACACTCCGTTGCCGATTCCCACTCTCCCATATCTTCGTAAATTACTCCCATATTTAACCGGGAGACTGCAACCGCAGCACTTTCGCCCCTTGCTTCTTTGATTGCTAAACTCTTTTTTTGATATTCTAATGCCTCTGCCAACTCCCCCTTGTACCAGTGAACTAAAGACAAATTATTGTAAGCAATTGCTAAGCCCAGTTCATCATTTTGGGCTTGGTAAAGAAGGAGGGCTTCCTTGTGGCAGGTAAGTGCCTTTTCAAAATCGCCATTGGCTTGATGGATAAGACCGAGAATTTGGTAGGCGGTGGCTTTGATTGATTTATTATTTTCCATTTCCCCAACTTTTAATGCTTTTTGAGCAAAAGAGAGTGCCTCTCCCATATTACCTTCTATCCGGAGGATATTGGCATAAAAGTTTAATGCCTCCCCAAACGATTTTCTCTCTTTCCCCCTTTTAGCTAACGCGATGGCTTGAGTTGCGAAATACTTTGCCAGTTTTAAGTCGCTCCGGAGGTGTCTCTTGCTGATTTCAATTAAGATTTCTACCTTTTTGGGTAAAGAGGTTTCCTTTTTTAATTTTTCTTCCAAATTGACCAGGTCACCGTCCTTCATCTTGATTAAAATATAAATAAAAATAGAAATTTGTCAAGGAAACCTCTTTTTCTTATCGGGTTTTTAATTAACCTTTTGGTTAAATTGAACGAGCGATTACTCTATAGGATGTTAGATTGCCCATCTGTAAAGTCCATTAGATGGTAGAAACAGGCTTTGCCTTACTTCACAACGATTAACTTTCTTTCTTCCTTAGATTTTAATGTTTCAAAGTGCAAGAGATAGATTCCCGCTGGTAATTTTTGGATCGTGAATTGACCCGCATCACTTTCCTGGGAAGAGATGAGTTCCCCTAAGATGTTGTAGATTTTCATAATTACTTTTTCTTTTTTGGGAAGTTTATAAGAGACGTTAGTTAAGCCTTTTGTGGGATTTGGTTTAATATCAAAGGTGGGGTGATTGAATACTTCGCCATTCACTGCTGGTTTAAGAATCTCAGAGGATTTCTTCCCACCGTAGAACCAAAACTCATTGGTATTATTG
This sequence comes from candidate division WOR-3 bacterium, assembly GCA_039801905.1. Classification (NCBI taxonomy): domain Bacteria; kingdom Pseudomonadati; phylum Caldifarciminota; species Caldifarciminota bacterium. Next base: position 24,422 of record JBDRVQ010000012.1, read on the forward strand.
CCGATAATGCAGTAGATGCCCTGGGAAGTTGATGTCAAGGAACGGCCACATTTTATTCCCTTTTGTGTTTGTCCGTTTCCGACTTCGCCGAGGTATTGCCAGGAGTTTCTCAGAGGAGAGTAGGTCCAGAACTCTTTTGAATTACCGCCTTTCACCGCGTAGAAAGCACCATTCCAATATTCTAAGCAACCTCCCTCTTTAACCTTCCTCTTTCTCCGACTATTGGGGGCGTTGAGGGGTAAATCTTGTTTTCTCGTCCAGGAATGGTTTATCAGGTCAAAGCAATAAAACTCATTAGTTTTACCCCCAGCGCGCAGGAAGTAAATTTTTTTATCACCATCCCAGGCAAGGGCACTTCCCACTTTTGCCTTTCCTGGTAAAAACGGGGTAATCGCTTCCCAATTCCGGCTGGAAATTTTGTATCTCTTCCATTCGTCGGTTCGGGAGCCGCTTCCCGCATAAATATAATCTTCACCGTCAATCTCTACAAAGGTCCCAAATCCTCCTTTTACTCCTTTCATAAATCCCGGAGATGGCAGTAATTCCCAACGGTTATGGATTGGATCATAGAGGTAAAATTCTTGAGTCCCACTACCCTTAAAGATATAGACTTCGCCTTCCACACCCTTATCGTTGCGGTCAGTATCAAAGATGTAGGCGCCTTTTTTTACTTTCTTATTATCTGGGCCAATCGGCACCGAGGGGAGAGAAATCCATGAGTTGCGATTGGCGGAATATTTGAGAAAATCAAGGGTATTATTACCGGGGATCAAGAAGACCAGGGAATCCCCGCGTGCCGCAATCCCACCTCCACCTTTAATTGGTTTGGTAGGGTTGGGTGATGCTCTTGGTTCCCAGCCGGAGGGGCTTTCTTCAATTCTTTCTATCAAGGCTCTGATCAACCAATCGCCGTAGTATAGATTACGTTTCCAAACTCCCTCAAAGTACTCCCAATTTTCTCCGGAAAGAGGCGAATTTCTATCAACTCCTAATGCCGGGGAATTGGGATAAGTGTCGGTTTGGATGTAGGCAACATAGAATGACCCATCATCAATACGAAGAGGTGGATAAAGGTTGATGGTGTTGAAAGTTCCAGCGCTGACAGTTGTGGTGTCAGAATAGTAGAGGATAGTGCCGGGCGAATTATTAGGTCCGTCGTCATCCAAAATCCAAGCTACCATTCTTCCTCCAACCGAAAAATAGAATTTTAGTGCTAACAATTGGCAAGGGTAGTAAGGGGGCGTAAATTTATTCGCCCAGCCATTTCCGGGGAAATACCAAGTGAAACTAAGTTCGGGATCGTTATCGTCGTATCTTAATTCGGCAAATAAGGAACAAACTTGGGTTTCTCTTATCTTCCCGTCATTATTTGGTCGCATATCTGAAGGAAGGAGAGAGCGCACAACGATATGATAGACGCCATCGGTATTTGGTGTCCAGTTTGGTGAGAAATAGACCGGAAGTGTCTCATTCACACCAATTGAACCAACCGATTGGGACCAGTTAGCAACCGCTACTCCGGCTTCAGTATAAACTGTGCAAGCAACGGTAACTGTTGGTTCATCAACTGTTCCGCTGTTCGTAATAATTCCCGAGAGTTGGGCATTACCAGGGTTGGGCAAAAAGAACCCTTGGCTATTACCGACCGATAAAACTTCAATATCGTGAACATCGACCTCTTCGTATTTAACAATCGCTCGATTGAAGAAATTGTAAGGGGAGAAGTTCCAAGGTCCATTGGAACTAAAACTATAGGCATTTCGTGTGTGATCACCCGGCTCGTCAGCCAGGGGATGGAGCGTATCGGTTGGATATATTTGCACATACTTATAGCCGACCCAAAATTCTTCCGGCGTAAGGGAAATGGTTTCATTCGGAAAAATTTCGTAGACGAACCAATTGCTTGTTAATCCTGCTGGTAAACTATCTCGGAAATAGTCAATGAATAATCTCTCTCCTGGATAATGCTTCCAATCAATAAGGGTGTCTCTGCAGATGAGAAGGGAGCATCCCGCGACTACTGGATTAGAGGGATTGCTTGATAATCCTCTTCTTTTAGCAAAAATCAGGGCAAGAAGGGTGCAGGGTTGGGCAGGAGAAAGGCGCGAGAGGAAAAAGATATTTGGTGGACCAAGATATCGCTCCGGTGTGCCGTCATCGTTTTTTAAAGTATCAATGGGCCATCCCTTCTCTGATGCTTGGTAATTGGTGCTCTGAAATACCATAGGGACTGAGAGAATGTTTGAATTTGGGAAGAAGTATGAGGAAAGAGGTTGCACGAGAGGAATTTCACCTCGGGCGAAAAATATAAGGAAAGGAAGAAATAAAAGTTTTTTTCTATTCATACCCTCTCCTTACTAAAACCTTCTTTTACTTTTCATTATAGAGGGATTTTGCTATTTGTCAACAAAATTTTCTGTCTACTTTTACAAATTCTTGTGTCATTCTAAAACCTCTCCACCAATTCATCCCACAAAAGTTATACCGGCTTCATTTCTAACCTGCAAAGTAAGCCAGAATAAAAAGAACCGCCGCCGCTACTCCGAGGAGAGAGACAATAGTCCAGAAAAAATCTTCAAAAATCGCACTTAAAAAGATACTAATAAAATCTCTCATTTTACCCTCCTAACATTTTCATACACAATATAATATCATCAAATTTTATGCCAATAAATCCATTTTTAAGTATATAAAAATCAATAACTTATTTTTAGGGTTTATATTTTGGGACACAGTATGTCACAAAATATAAGGTATTAGAAATTATCTTTTTGAAAATCAATAATTTATTTGTGACAAGTAATGTCACATTATGAATTTTTGGACAAAGGCTACGATGAATGTAATTAGGTTTGTAACCTTTTATCTAATTTTGCTCTAAAATAGAGTCATAAATTTTACTCTTTGCAAAAATAAAAGGGCGGGAGAAAATCTCCCGCCCTTCTCCTTTTAGGTCTTGGGCTACGGCAAGATGACCATTTTTCTTTCTACCGTACAGCCCTTTGTTTCCAGACGAATCAGGTAGATACCAGCAGGTAGTTTGTTCAATGTAAACGAGTTTTTCTCACTCTTTGCCGAATAGACGAGTTCGCCTAAGGCGTTATAGACTTTCAGGGTTGCTATCTCTTTTTCTGGTAGGTTATAAGAGATAGTAGTTAAACCTTTGGTTGGGTTTGGTTTAATATCAAGGGTGAAGGTATTGGTTGGCTTGCCGCTGATTGCTGGTTTCAGAATGTCAAAGGATTTGCCCGTGCCGTAGAACCAGAATTCATTAGTATTATTACCGATGATACAGTAAATACCTTGGGAAGTGGAGGTTAAGGAGCGACCGCACTTAATACCTTTTTGCGGTTGACCGTTTCCGACTTCACCGAGGTATTGCCAGGAGTCGCCATCTGGGAAGTAAGCCCAGAACTGTTTCGTATTGCCACCTTTTACCGCGTAGATTAAACCACCAAAGTATTCAATACAGCCACCTTCTTTCACCTTCTTTTTCTTAGTTGTCCCGGGCACTTGGAGTGGTAATTCATTCTTTGTGCTCCAAGAGGAGTTCGTCAGGTCAAAGTAGTAGAAATCATTGGTTTTGCCGCCACCGTGCAGGAAGTAAATCTTTGTGCCACCATCCCAGGCAAGACCGCTTCCGACTTTTGCCTTCTCTACTGGTAGAGGCGGGTTGATTGCTTCCCAAGTTTTGGTAGAGATTTTGAATCGCTTCCATTCGTTAGTGTTAGAACCGCTTCCGACATAGATGTAGTCTTCACCATCCTTTTCCACGAAGGTGGCAAAACCGCCCTTCACGCCCTTTGTGAAATCAGGTCCCGGTAAAGAATCCCAGCCTTTGGTTAGTGGGTCGTAGACATAGAATTCCTGTGTTCCACCACCCTTTAAGACATAGACCTCACCTTCTACACCTTTATCGTTTCTATCGGAGTCAACGATGTAGGCGCCTTTCTTCACCTTCTTATTCTTTGGACCAACTGGAACATCCGGGAGTTTTGTCCAGGAGTTAGAGTTGGTTGAGTATTTATGGAAATCAAGGGTATTATTACCGGGGATTAAGAAGATAAGGGAGTCGCCCCTGGCGGTAATACCGCCACCACCTTTAACCGCTTTGGTTGGGGTTGGAGAAGGTAGTTGTGTCCAGCCACCTGGCGGTGGTCCACCGATTTTTTCCACTACCGCTCTAATCATCCAATCACCAGGGGATGGGTCTAATTCCCACGTATCATATTCTGCCAAATAAGTCCATTTCTGACCGGCAAAAGGTCCATCCTCATCAACTGCCAGACCAGGACAATTGGGATAGGAATCGGCTTGGATGTAGGCAACATAGAATGAACCACTATTGACGGTATATGGGGTTGGGAGGTTTATTGTGTTGTAGGTGCCGCGGTTAATAGTCACCGGACCAGAATTATAGATTTCGGTTCCGGGTGAACCATCAGGACCATCGTCATCAAAGACCTTAGCGATGATTCTATTGCCACCGGGATTTGGCCAATCAGATGACCAGAGGTAATATTTTAATGCGGTCAGTTTGCAGGGATAATATGGTGGGGTGAACTTATTCGCCCAGCCATTATTTGGAAAATACCAAGCCCAGGCATTATCTGCTTCATTGTCATCATATCTCAATTCCGCAGGTGAAGAGCAGACTTGGGCTTCTCTCATTGCCCGGTCATTTTGTGGTCGGTCATCGCCGGCTAAGAGGGAACGAACAACAATCCGATAGACGCCATCGGTATTTGGTGTCCAGTTTGGTGAGAAATAGACCGGAAGTGTCTCATTCACACCGATTGGACCAACCGATTGGGACCAGTTAGCAACCGCTACTCCGGCTTCGGTATAAACTGTGCAGGCAACAGTAACTGTTGGCTCACTAACTGTTCCGCTATTCGTAATAATTCCCGAGAGTTGGGCATTACCAGGGTTGGGTAAGAAGAACCCTTGGCTATTACCGACCGAGAGGACTTCAATATCGTGGACATCAACTTCTTCGTATTTGACAATCGCCCGGTTGAGCCAGTCTAAGGCATAGAAATACCAAGGACCGTTAGAAGTCGGACCATAGGCATTACGAGTTGCATCCCCTGGGTCATCCGCGAGAGGGAATAAGGTATCGCTTTGATTGGTTGTGAGTCTCACATAGCGATAGCCAACCCAAAAGTCTTCAGCACTGAAACGGAAGGTATCGTATGGAAAGATGTTATAGATAAACCAAGCCGCATACCAGCCATGAGGTAGACTATCTTTGCCATAGCCGACAATTAATCTCCGACCCGGGGTATGTTGACCACTAATCATTGTATCTTTACAGATAACTAAGGAGCAACCAGCAACGATTGGGAAATTGGTATCTCTGGTCTGCCAATTCCTCTGTTTAGCAAACATCAGAGAGAGAAGGGTGCAAGGGGCAACTGGGGAAAGCCGGGAGGCAAAGAAGAGGCTTGGTGGAGATAAATACCACTCCGGATCGCCATCATCGTTTTTCAAGGTATCAATCGGCCAACCTTTAATCGGCTCACCAGGATTGACGACCTTTAGTTCCATCGGAACTACGACTTTTTTCATCTCCAGGTTAGGAGCGGAAGACGTCGGTTGGTTTAAGGAGATTTTTCCGGTAGCGAAGAGAAGACTGACCATCCCAAGGATGGCTAAGGTTTTGATTAACCTACTCATTGTATATCCTCCTGTTTTTTGGTATCCGGCACCAAGATACCTTTTCTTACCATTGGTCGGTGCCACCAGGAAGTTTCTCTTTTACCTAATTCGGTCCTTCCCAAACCGAATTTAGGATTTTTATCCGCCACCAGTCCAACTATCTATTATAAAGATTTTTTTTTCTTTTGTCAATCACTATTTATTATAATAGATAGAAAGAAAAAGTCAAGGTAGAATTTCATAAAAATTAATCTTAACTACCTCAGGCGGATTATTTAATCAAAAATACCTTACAAACAATAAGAAAAAATTATCTGATGAGATAACTTTTTATTAAGGGAAAAACTGCTTTAAGTTTTTCATTTTCAATAACTTAAAGCCATTTGCCAAAAAGATAGGGGGCAGTTCCCCCTACGGCATCCTTAGGGGGTAAAAAGGAATAATTCTTTCCTTAATTTCTTCTCTAATCCCTTCCTTCATTTCTTCCCTCATTTCTCTCCTACTTTCTTTCTCCGTCCCTTTCCTCCTTTCTCCTCTCTTTTTCCTAAAACTCCCTTCCTTCCTTCTGCCACTCGCCTCCTGCCCAATCTTCCCACTCCTCGTCCCTCTCCTTCTTTCCCCAATCGCCTTACGACAATTTTGAAAGAAAAAATAATTTGAAAACATTATAAACAAACGAACCGAAGAGTTGACAGGGATTTCTTTTCTACTAAACTGGAATATGATAGAAACGATAAGAAATAAAAGATTTGGTTTAATCGGTGCGGGCAGGGTTGGTAGTTTTTTTGCTGCTCTCTTAAAGAAAAAAGGTTTAAGGGTGGTAGGGGTCTCTGATATTAATGAAAAGCGAGCGGTTCAACTCTCTCGTTGGTTAGGACTTAAAGGTAAAAATTGGAGGAGTAGAGATTTGGCAGAAATCTCCGATGTCTTATTCTGTGCTACCCCCGATGATGTAATAATTGAGGTCTATGAAGAGATAAAAGATTATCTAAAACCGGGGGCAATCTTTTGCCATTTCTCTGGTAGCCTTTCTCGTAATGCCTTCTCGCCCCAGGCAGCAGTCCTTTCTCTCCATCCAATATATACCTTGACCAAAAGGGATAGAAGAGAGATTTGGAAAAAGGGGGAGGAGATAGAATTTCCTTTTGCTTTGGAAGGGGATGAAAGGGCAATCAATTTTGGGAAAAGGTTAATGAAGGCGATTGGTGGAAATTATATTCTCATCCCAACGGAGAAAAAGGAGATTTATCATCTCGCTTGTGTCTTTGCTTCCAATTTTCTTTGGTCAACCCTCCGCGTCGCCTTCCATCTGATTCAGGATATTGTTGATGATTACCATATCCTCTTACCCCTCGCTTCGGCTTCCTTAAATAATACCTTTTCTTATCCGCCGAAATTATCTGCTACCGGACCAATTGTCCGGGGAGATAAAGAGACAATCAAGAAACACATTAGGGTATTAAAAGAGAGATTCCCGCAATACCTTTCCCTTTATAAAAGTTTATCCCAGGTAATCTTTCGCCTATTAAAAGAGGAAATCCCAGCCGAGGCGCGAAGGGAGATGGAAAGGCTAATCCATGTTACTCGGTAAGGGTCTTAGTGTTGTCTGGAATTTATCCTTTTTCCTTATCTTTTTTCTTTCCTGTGCCAAAAAAGCTTTACCCCCGAGTCCTGACCGCTTTGGTCCCCGTTTATTAGAAATTATCTGCCCCAATCGCACCCAAGTGATTTTAACCTTTGATGAAGGGATAAAGGAAGGGAAATTTCTCATCTTTTCGGCAAAGGAGACGATTGGTATCAGGTCCATAAAGATTAAAGAAAAGAAAGTTAATATTTATACTCAACCAGTAAAGAAGGAAGATTATCTTCTTATAGGTGAGGTTGCGGATTTATTTGATAATCTAAAATACTTAAAGGTTCGTTTTTCTGGTTCTGCTGAAAGGGAGACAATTAAGCCGGAGATAAGAGATATCTCTTGGGTTAAAGATGGTATAATGGTTTCTTTTTCGGAGCCGATGGAGACAACCAATTTCCAATTTCTCACTGCCCCCGGGAAAAGAGAAGACTTTTCTATCTCCTGGTCCGAGGAAAAAGATAAGGTGATGGCAAAGTGGTCAGGGATTTTTAATTTACCTTACCTCTCTTTCTTAATCCTACCAAGTTTAACCGACCTGGAAGGAAACCATCTGAGAGCGGGAAGGGTTTACCAAAGATTTTTTGACACCCTTATTGTAACCAAGAGGCAGGAAGGGAAGGTTGTGGAGAAAGAGAAAGGGGTTGGGGGAGCAATTATTTTCCTTTCTGATTCCTTCTCTTTCTTTGCCCTAACCGATAAAGATGGTAATTTCCGATTAGATTTACCTTCCGGGGTCTATAAATTGGTTGGGATTTATGATGAAGATGGGGATGGTTTAGTTGATTTCTCTCTAACCACTGATTTAGAGGTACCAGCGGAACCGGTCTTTTTAAGGTTACTGCCGGTGGAGAAAAAGATGCCAATTTCGGATTATCTCCGATGATTTTAAATCTCATTTTAATTCTTGGTTTTGTCTCCCTTCTCTTTTTTTACGGGAGAAGGAATCGTTTTCCCTTTTTTTTATTTCGGCTCTTGGGAACTCTCTTTGCTCTAATTCTTATTGCCAATTTTAATTTTCGTTTAAATCTTATTAAGAGGCCAAAGGATTTGCTCATTCTCTTGGATGTTTCGGAGAGTATGAAAGAAAATCTTTCTCTTACCGAAAAGGTTATTAGTTTCTTTTCCCAAAAGAAAGAGATTAAAATTTTCCCTTTTGCCGAAACAATTGGTGTTGCCCGAGAGAAATTAAGTGGGAAGCGAACGGAAATGGGGCGGGCGTTAGAATTTGCTCTTAGTAAAAAACCCGGAGCAATCGTTTTAATCTCCGATGGTTTGGACAACGGAAGGGAAGACCCGATAAAAATTGCGGAGAAGTCAGAGACACCAATTTATACTATTGCCACCGGTAAGGAAAAAGGAAGGGATTTGGCAATTAGTGAATGCCTCTATCCGGAGATAATAAACGAAGGGGAGAGTTTGAGGGTTAAAGTCTTAATCCGAGCAACGAATCTCCCCGGAGAAAGGGAATTGTCTTTGCAGAAAGACGATAAAATCTTAGAAAAGAAAAAGGTAAATTGGAAAGAAGGGGAGTACTATAAAGAAGAAGAGTTTATTTTCTGCCCGGAGCCGGGAAAATATTCGGTTTTGATTGAATCGGTCCCCAATGAGGATGACTACACGAATAATCAGTTTCCTTTAACTTTTGCGCTCCGAGAGAAAAAGAAAAGGATTTATTATATTACCAACTCCCTCACCTATAATTTTAAATTCCTTCAGCAAATTTTAGCGGAAGATAAGGATAACGAATTAAATATTATCTTCTCCCTTGACGGTCAGAAATTTTATCAATTGGTTGGTGAAGAGAAGAGGATGATTTCCGAACTCAATCTGCCGAGAGAGGCAATTCTTATTTTGGACAATATTCGGTTTAATCTTTTGCCTCCAAACTTTAAGAATTCCCTCCGCGATTTATCCCTTAACTGTCTGGGGGTTTTATTCCTTTGTGGGGAGGAGGATTATCGGGAGATGGAAAATTGGCTCCCCTTCGCTTCGGAAGGAAAGGTTGTAAAGAAGGAGATTGAGTGGGCGATAACCAAAGAGATGTTTAATAGTTCTTTATTCTATCGGGAAGGGGAAAATCTTTTAATGAATGCGCCACCATTTTTGGGGATGATAAAAAGTAAGGCAAAGGCAAATACGAAAATTTGGTGGGAAGGTGCGGAAGGACCATTATTTGGTTATTGGCGGTATCGGGATAAAAAAATTATTCAACTCACCGGTTTCCCTTTTTGGCGTTTATTCTTTTTCCCTGATGAGAATTGGGAAAAACGAAGGGAATTTTTAAGGAATCTCTTTGATTTCTTTTTATTTGGGGAGAAAGTCTTCTCTCTCCGAACCGATAAGAAGAGATATTTTTCCGGAGAAGAGATTCGGGTTCGGGTCTATGCTTTTGATGAGACGGGAAGACCACTGGCTAATCTTGATTTGGAATTGATTGCCGATGAGGTGAGAATTCCGATGGTGGCGATGGATAAGGGTCTATATACCGCAAAACTTTTTTTACCACCCGGCGAACATCTCTTGCGGGTAATCGGTCGGGAGAACGGTGAGGAGCGGGGAGAGGCGGAAGGGGAGGTAATTGTGGAAGAGAAGAGTGTTGAGTTTCTGAGGCGAGGAATTGATAAGGAAGTTCTCTCTTCTATTGCCCAAAGGAGTAACGGGGAATTCTTTTTCGCCGATAGTATCATTGCCCGAGGAGAGATGCCAACTTTCCGCTGGGCGGAATATAAGAGGGAATTAAAATTTATTCCGAGAAGAAGTTTGCCGATTTATCTTTTAATTGCCGGCATCTTTATTGGCGAATGGATTTTTCGGAAAAAGAAGGGTTTGCCATAGAAGATGAGATGTCAAATTTGTAATAAAGATTCGGAGGAGATTAGTAAGTATCTTCCCTTCTGTTTTGATTGTCTAAAGAGGGAGTTTCCTAAGGTGAAAGAGAAGATTTCGCAGATCCACGTCGCAACGAGAAGGGAATTTAATCTACCAGAGGGAGTTCCCAAAGAAGGTATAAGATGTGGACAGTGTGGAAATAATTGTTCTCCGGGGAGAGGAGAAAGGGGTTACTGCGGATTGATTAAAAATGAGGGAGGGAAAATAATCTTTCCGGATTTTGGTCTCCTTGACTTTTATCTTGACCCTTTGCCGACCAATTGTGTGGCGGATTGGGTTTGTCCCGGGGGTACCGGAGTGGGTTTTCCCAAATATGCCTATCGCAATGGTCCAGAATACGGTTATAAGAATCTGGCAGTCTTCTTTCGCCACTGCACCTTCAATTGTCTTTTTTGCCAGAATTGGCACTTCCGGAAACCAACGAGCCACTTTTACCAGATTGAAGATATTCTTTCCGTCTTAAATGATAATATCTCCTGCATTTGCTATTTTGGTGGTGATCCGACACCGAATATTAAATTTGCCCTCAAATTATCCGAAAAGATCCTCAGTTCGGTCAATCGGATATTCCGAATCTGTTGGGAGACAAACGGTTCCGCTAATAGGGATTATATTAAAAGGATGATGGAACTCTCTCTCATCTCCGGTGGGATATTGAAAATTGACCTGAAGGCTTTTTCCCGGGAGATCTCTTTTGCCCTCTGTGGGGTGAGCAATGAGAATACGATTAAAAATATTGAGTATTGCGCTCAGTTCTTTAATAAAAGAGAGATTCCCCCTCCCTTAGTAGTTTCCACCCTTCTCGTTCCTGGTTACATTGGAGAAGATGAGATTACTCTGATGGCGAAATTTTTGGCTGGGATTAATAAAAAAATCCCTTGGGCGCTTTTAGGTTTTTCTCCCCAATTTTACCTTTCTGATTTACCTCCCACTTCTCGCCGACAAGCAGAAAGGGCATTAGCCATCGCCAAAGAGTTCGGCTTAGAGAATGTCCGTCTTGGGAATATCCATCTTCTCAAATAGATACCCGAGGAATTGAAAAGATTAAACGGGAGGGAGAATTTTGAGGAATTTCCTTTTGCCCACCTTAATCGTCCTTTCCTTTTCTAAGGAAAGGAGATGATTGATATCGGTGATCCGCTCCCCATCAACATAAACTGCACCTTCGGTAATTTTTCTTCGCGCCTCGCTTTTGGAAGGGAGGAGTTTGGCAAGGTGGAGAAGTTCTACCAATAACATCCTTTCCTTTGGCGCTTGAAAGGTTGGAATCACCTCGGGTAATTCTTTATACTTAAAGATGCGGTCGAATTCCTCCGCTGCCTTTTCTGCTTCCGCGGCGGAGTGGTAGATGGTGACAATATCCTTCGCCAATAGGGACTTTAACTCTCTGGGATTTTCGCCAGATTTTAATTGCGTCTTTATCTTCTTTATCTCTTCTGGGGAACGATTGGTAGCAAGGGAGAAGTAGCGGACAATCAGCGTATCGGGAATGGACATAATTTTCCCGTACATCTCTAAGGGCGGTTCGGTAATTGCCACATAGTTTTTGTAGGATTTGCTCATCTTCAATTTCCCATCCAGACCCTCTAAAAGGGGAACGGTGATGATTACCTGCGGGGGAAGGTTATATTCCTTCATCAACTCCCGACCGACGAGGAGGTTCCAATACTGGTCGGCACCACCTAATTCCACATCCGCTCTGGTAGCAATGGAGTCATAACCCTGAAAAAGAGGATAGAGGATCTCATGGAGATAGACCGGATTTCCTTCCTTCAGTCTTTTAGCAAAATCTTCTCTCTCTAAGATCCGCGCCAGGGTGTATTTAGAGGTGAGGTTAATTATCTCTTCGGCACTTAAAGCATCGTTCCATTCCGAATTGTAGCGGAATTCGGTCTTCTCCGGAATGAGTATCTTAAAGATCTGCTCTCGGTATCTTGCCATATTTTCCTTGATCTCTTCCTTAGTGAGTTGGGGACGAGTCTTGGAGCGTCCCGAGGGGTCACCAATCCGACCGGTGAAATCACCGACGATAAGAACGGCGGTATGTCCCAATTCTTGAAACTGACGCAACTTCCGTAGGACAACCGCAAAGCCTAAATGAATTTCTGGACCGGAGGCGTCAATCCCTAATTTTATCCGCAATGGTTTCTTATGAAGGATTGAGTTTTTTAATTTTTCTATCAATTCCGATTCGGTTATTAAATCCTGGCAGGGAACCGGTCTCTCCTTTATTACCGCTAATTGTTCTTCTGCATCCTTCAATAATTTTAACATTTTTTAGAAGGATCAGTTAACCGTAGCCGAGAATGGGAGTTAAATTTGAAAGTCGCCTAAGTCTTCCGGTTCGGTTTTTCTTAACCAGTCCTCAATCTCTTTAATGCGGTCTTCGTCAGTTTCGGGGATAACAATTCCGCAACTTGCCATTACTTCCTCCTCGCAGAAAATTGGGCAATTGACCTTTAAGGCTAAACCGACAGAGTCAGAAGGTCGAGCGTCAATGACGATTTTGTTCCCTTCCCTTTCCATGATTATCTCAGCAAAGAAGGTGTTATCCCTTATTTCGGTAATCACCACCCTTTGAATCTTTCCACCCAGTCCTTCAACCAATCTTTTCATTAGGTCAAGGGTCAAGGGTCGTTCAAATTTTACCTTTTCTAAGGCGTACATAATAGCCGCGGCTTCGGCGGGTCCAATGAAAATAGGTAGCACGCGGTTACCCGAGACTTCCTTTAAGAAGACGACCGGGGACCGGGTCTTTTCGTCAAATTTCACTCCGGTCACTTTTACTTCAATCACTTCTCCTCCCTTTTTAAGACCCAAAGTTTTAGGAAGGTCTTAATTTCGGGTTCTAACCTGATGGGGATGTCATAAACCCCAGGGGACTTGATTGGTTCTTCTAAGATGACTTCCTTTTTATCAATTACCACCCCTTCCTTTTTGAGAAGTTCCGCAATATCACCAGCAGTGATGCGGCCGAAGCTACCTTCTTCTCCGAAAGTTAACTCCGTCTTAAGGATGAGCGTTTCAATTTTCTTGGCATACTCCTGGGCTTTTTGTTTCCTTCGGATAATTTTGGCTTCTTTTTGCCGCTTTATCTCTTCCCAATGTTTTATGAGAGAAGGAGTGGCGGGTAGAGCCAGGTTTTGGGGTATAAGATAATTCCGAGCGTAACCATCCCGGACATTCACAATTTCACCTTCTTTTCCTAAATTAGGGACTTCTTTTTTTAGTATCACCTTCATTTCACTTCACCACATAAGGTAAGAGGGCAAGATTTCTTGCTCTCTTTATCGCCTTAGTTAGAGAGCGTTGGTGCTTAGCACAGAGACCGGTAACCTTCGCCGGCAAAATTTTTCCCCTTTCGGTTAAAAAGTTCCTTAAAGTCGGTTCTTTATAATCAATCTTCTTTATATTCCGTTCGCAAAAAGAACAACCCTTTTTCATAGAAAAGTATAATAAAGAAAAAAGAGAAAAAGTCAAGCGCAATGTCATGAAAGGACAATCGGGAGGGGATAATAGAGGAAGTGGCAGGGCTCACTTCTTCATCTTAATAAATGGGATAAAAGTTGCCTTTTTCAGGACAAAAGCATAAATTGCTATTAGTCTTATTGATAAACTGTCCGAGATAACGTCGGAACCTAAGAGAAAACCAAACCTTTGACATTTTCCTAAATTATAATATAATAAAAAGTGGAGGGATATATGAAATACTTAATTTCAGTCGTCTTTTTAGTCTTGCCACTCCTCGCCCAAGATGTGGGAGTGACGAAAATCTTTGCTCCCTCGGGCATAATTGAACCCGGCCCAGTAAATTGCCGGGCGCAGATAAAGAATTTCACCTCCCAAGAGGAGAGCCTCTTTGTCTACTTTTCCATTTCTCTTGTTAACGGGGGAAGGGTTTATTATGAGTCTTCTTTTGTCAAGATTAACGGGAATGCGACCCAGAATGTCTCTTTCCCCTCTTGGAACGCAACCCTGGGTAGTTATCTTCCGAGATGCTCAACCGCTCTTTTGGGTGATGTCAATCCAATCAATGATACCATAAGCGAAAAGGTTTTGGTCTTAGCAATCACACCGGGTCAGTGGATTTCCCGGGAGAGTATGCCGGCCGGACCGGACAAAAAAAGGGTGAAGGACGGCGGAGCGATGGTTGACGGCTCAAAAGGGAGGGATAAGTTCATCTACGCGATAAAGGGAGGAAATACCAGGGAGTTCTATCGTTACGATGCGATTCTTAACCAATGGTTGCCGAGGAGAGAGGTTCCGGTTGACCCATTAAATCCCAAGAATGTGAAGAATGGTGGTTCTATCTGCAAAGAAGGAGATTATATTTATCTGATAAAGGGAAATAAGACCTTAGAGTTCTGGGCTTATGATATTGGGGGTGATAGTTGGCTCCGAAAGCGAAGTGTACCTTCCGGACCAGAAGGAAAGATGCTCAAAGGCGGTAGTTTCATCACCAGAGGAAAAATCCTGAATAAGAACTATATCTTCTTGATTAAAGGTGGCACCAGAGAGTTTTATGCTTATGATATTGCAAACGATACCTGGATTTCGCGGCGGGAGACTCCTTATTTGGAAAGGGAGACAAAGATAAAGGATGGCAGTTGTCTCGTTTATGATGGTGAGGGTCATCTCTATCTATTAAAAGGCGGTTACAATGAGTTATTCCTTTATGATTGTGATAATGATACTTGGAGTCCAAGAAAGCCGATGCCTCTTTACGGTCGGGAGATGAGGAAAAAGAAGGCGAAGAAGGGAGCAGCGATGGTTTACGAACGGGGTAACGATATTATCTATGCCTTAAAAGGCGGTGGGACAAATGAATTCTGGGCTTATTTTGTGGAAGGTGACTCCTGGCACGAATTGGCATCAGTTCCCTTAGGGGAGAGAGGGAAAAAGGTGAAGGGTGGTGCTGGCCTCTCCTTAACTGCGGGTCAGGTCTTTGCCCTTAAAGGTGGTGGCACTAATGAACTCTGGATGTATACCCAACCACAATTTCCTTTCCTCTCAGGAGTTCCTTTGGGAAAAGGGGAAGAAGAGAAATTATCTTCTTTCATCAGGTCGGAAGATTTGCGGCTCGTTGGCAAATCCCTTCTTTATGATGCTTCTGGACGATTGATTTACCAAAACCGATTGAGAAAAGGTATCTACTTCTTAAAGAGGGGAAAGGATTTTATTAAGGTAGTGGTGATAAGATAAAAATTTTAGTGAACCCCGCCCTTCTTTTCCGGTTTTAATAGAGAACGGGCGATTGGGGCAGAAGAAGAAGAAGGGTAGCGCGTGATTAACTCTTCTAAGATATTCATTGCCCTTTTCTCATCGTTCATTCCTTGGTAAATTTTTGCCAGTTGGAGAAGAGCCTTACTGACGAAAAAGGCGGTGGTATCCCGATTGATTATCCCTTCTAATAATTTTATTGCCTGGTCGGTTTTTCTATTCTTTTCGTAGATTTCTGCTAAGAGGATTTGGGCAAGAGGGGAAGGAGATTTCTTCAATTCTTCCTCCGCTTCCTTATCTTCACCAATCTCTAAGAGGCGATAGGCTCTAATTAGGGGTTTTAGGTCCTCACCCGAAGCGGAGAGGAGATTTAATTCGTAAAGGGTGTTTCTTAAATCACTTTTGGGAAACTTCTTAGAAAATTGTCGGGTATACTCCAAGCAAGAATCAAACTCTTCGGCTAAGAAGAAGAATTTTGCTAAGTAATATAATTTCTTCTCGGTTTCCTTTGGGATTTCCCGAATTTTTTTTTGGGCTTCTTTGAGATTATTCTTTTTTAATAACGCCCTTGCCTCTTGAAGATAAGTTTCCTCCATCTCCGACGATAGTTTTAAACCCGCTTTTGCTATTTCTCCATATATCTCTTGGGCAAGATTAAACTCCCCTTTCTCTTCGCAGTATTTCGCCAAACCTTCCCACTCCTTTATCGGTATTTTCTTTAATTCTCTTTTTGCCGATCGGGCGTCTTTCAGATTTACATACAAGCGGAATAGTTCTGGGGCGTGAAGCCTTTCGTCTTTCTTTTCTTTACGGTCTTTGAGGTAAATCCCAATTGCCTCTTTATATTTTCCTTCTTTAACTAACTCTTTTGCCTTCTTTAAGTCCGCAGCAAAAATAATGAGAGAAAGGAGAGAGAGCAGGAATAGTTTACTCTTCATAAATTAGGGCATCAAAATATTCTTTGATGAGGCGATAATATTCTCGGGGATAATTTTCTTGCAGTGCCTTCAGAAGTTCCTCTTGGAGGAGCCTCTTCTTTTCTCCCAGGTCCTGGGGGAGGATTGGTCTCTCTTCAATCTGAAACTCCTTTCCCACTTCCCTTTCTCTTTTTTCTTCTGCCTCCTTTTTTCTGATGCTTCGCTCCACATCCAAAAGTCTTTGGAAGACCTTCTCTTCTCTTTCTACCAGTTCTCGGGTGATATTTAATTTCTCCATATCCTCCTCAATCTTTTTCATCTCCTCAATTATCCCTTCCATCGCTCCGGTCAAACCCGGTTTCTCACTCAACCCTTTCATCATCTCTTCTAATCTTTCCCTTAAGGAACGGTGTCGTCCCAAAATTCTTTGGAGGGCAGATAATTGTTCACTGGATAGGGGAGAGGGAATCGGGATGGGCATCCCTCCCATTTTGGAAAGGATTTCCGACATCTCATTTAATCCCTGAGAGAGGGCAGAAAGGAAGTCGTCTAAACCACCACCCATCCCACCTTTCTGGGCAAGGGTTAAAAGGAAAAGGATGTTTTCTATTGTGTTATTGAGATTAACCTTGGCTTCCGAAAATTTATTCTCGCCTCCGGAATAATTTTTTTCAAATAAAAGATTCCCACCTTCTTCTAAGGCACTAATCGCTTTGAGGAGGTCATCGGCTAAACGGGGAGAGATGGAAAGGGAGCGGGCGGAAAGGGCTAAGATACTATCTGCCACATTTTTTGTTCCTTCGGCAAGCCCTCGGCTTTTGCCGATTAAATCATCCACTTCTCTTCGCTCTTTGGTCGCCTTCTCCAAGTCTTCGGTGTATTCGGTAATCTGGCAGAGTTCTAAGGCGTAGTGCCATAACTTATCAATAATTTCTTGGTGGCGTTTCTTTTTCATCCCTTGAGTTAGTTCGCGCAACTTCTTTTGCATCTGGGATAGTTGACGGCGGAGGTTTTCGGAGCGGTTTTTTGCCTCACCCAATTTTCCTTCTCCTATTTTCTCTCTTATCCTTTCTGCCATTTTGGAAAATGGCTTCTCTGCCAATTCCTTTTTTATCTCTTCTAAAATTTCCTGTAACTCTTTTTCCGAGAGTTGTAAATCGTTCAGTTCTTTCTCCCAGGACTTTAATGCATCCGCAATCTCTTTTTCCCTTTCCGCCAATTTCTCCTTAGGGATCTTATTTATTTCTTCTTCCAAAGACTTCTGTTTTTTCCCCATCTCCGCCAGTTTCTTTTCCAGTTCCGAAAGTTTTGCTTCCTCCTGCAACCTTTTTAAGATTTCAATTGACCTTGCCAATTGGTTTTTTAATTCCTCAGTCGTCATCTTCATCTTTTTCAAGATTTGAGAGAGGTCCGCTGATTTCTTCTCTAAGGCGTCACGGAGTTTGGCGATGGCGGATTTTAGTTCTTGGGGTAGAATCTCGGAAAGGAGTTTTTCCAATTCCTCTAACTTTTCCATCGTCTCCCGGTCGTAGACCGCACTCTCTAAAAGTTCTTCCATCATCTCGGCCACTTCTTCTCGTAATTTTTTTAAGGCGGAAAGGATTTCTTCTTTTTTCTCTAAGGTGGCTTCTAATGCCCGCTTCTCTTCCCAGGATAGTTTTCTTTCCTTTTTGAGCGAAGAGATAAGGTCTTCAATCTCCTCGGAAATCTTTTCCGATTCTTGGAGTTGGGTGGAGAGAGAAGACTTTATTTCTTCCCTTTTCTCAATCGTCTGGGAATAGATTTCGGTGAGGGTGGGGAAGCGGAGTTTATATTCATTAGATTTGCTAAATTTTGCTCCGGCAGGGTCATTATCCGAAATGAGGGCATAATAGATTAACTCATCACCGGGTAAAAGATTTATTTTCGTTAAATCCCAAACGAAGGCGACGGTATCGGTCCTTTTCTTAGGGAAGCGGGAATAGAATTTTATCTTTTCTTCTGGGTGCTCTTTATGATGATAAAAGAGGGATATTTCACCGATGCCAAAATCATCTAAACCGACAAGATAAAGTAGAATCTTCATACTTTCGGGAATATCCAGATCGCGCCCGGGAAGGAGAAAACGGACGAAAGGTTGTTCATCCGGGAGATAACTGATTTTGATTGGGTAAGTTTTCTCGGCCTCCTTCTCTGCTAACTTTACTAACAAGGTGGTATCACCGGTCGCAAAAAAAGAGAAAGAGAAGGTGTCGGTTTTAGGATATTGGGTAGCGAGTTTGCCATCGCGCAAAAGGAGAATGTCAGTCAATTTATTAGCCTTGCCATTAATTCTAATTTCTGTGCCTTTGAGGCAGTTAATCTCCTTGGGGAAGTCAATCCGAGAAGAAGGGAGGACAGTATAAGGGGGAGGGGAGAGGAAAACTTCTAATCGCAAAAGTTCGGGTGGAATAAGAAGTCTAATTATCCCCTTTTCCGAAAGCCGATTGAAGACCTTAACATAATAGGTAACTTCCTGATTGGGAGACAATTGATATTCAGTACGATTATTCTTGAATTTTAACGGCAGGACCTTTCCTTTTTTCCCATTGGATAAAGGCTCAAGATAGAGCGAACCGGAGGAGAATTGATAAGGTGATTTGATTTCAATCCCAATTTTTACTTCCTGATTGGGTAAGGTGAAAATCTCTTTTGGGTGAAGGGAAATTATGAGAGGGATTTTGTTAGGCGAGAATAGGGAATAGAGGGAGAAGAGGAATTTTTTGGGAAAGAAGAAAGCGAAGATAGTTAAGATAGTAACGGTGGCAAGAAAAGAGATTACCCCTTTTCTTAAAAGTTGGCGGTTGACAATTTTGTTTACAGGTAATTTCTTAATGATTTCGTAGGTCTCATTAATTGCGGCATCAATCAAAGAAGGGGAATAATTCTCTTTGCCCTTTATCAGTTGCTGATAATCTTGAGCCAGGGAGACACCAGGGACGATCTTCCCTTTTGCTTCGGTGAATTTTTCTTCTAAGAGATAAGCCGTCTTAATTCGGGAGTAGTTTTGGAAAAAGGGAAAGTCTCTAAATGACCGGTAAGTATAGAGGAGGAAAAGGAAGAGAAGGGAAGAGAAAAGAAGAGCCAAAGGTGAAGGAATGTTGGCGAAGAGAAAGAGGAGGAGAAGGAGGAAGGTGAGAAGGAAAAAAAGAGAGGCAGAAAGGTCATTGGTCAATCTCTTTTTTCTCAATTGGTCTATAAAATTAAGAAGTTTCACTTCGCCTCTTTTTCCGCCGGATGAATTTTAGGGTCTCTTGGGAGAGTTCTTCCCGAATCTCTTTAATCTTATCCCGAATCTTTGCCGCCTTTTCAAATTCTAAGTTTTCTGCAGCTTTTTTCATCTCTTCGGTCAAAATCTCTAAGAGTTTTATCTTATCCTCTTCGCTAATCTCTTCTATCTCCTTATCATAATCCCCTTTGGCATCAGCAACGACCGTTGTCTTTATCACCTGCTCGTAAGACTTTTCAATACTCTTCGGTGTGATATTATGCCTTTTATTATACTCAATCTGCTTCTGCCGCCTTCTTTCGGTTTCCGCCAATGCCCTTCTAATGGAACTGGTGATATGGTCGGCATAGATAATTACCTCTCCCCGGACATTACGGGCGGCGCGACCGGCAGTCTGGATTAAAGAACGGGCATCCCTTAAAAAACCTTCTTTATCACCATCAAGGATTGCCACTAAGGAGACCTCAGGTAAATCTAAACCTTCTCGGAGTAAATTTATACCCACTAAGCAGTCAAATTTTCCCAGACGCAACTCCCTTAAAATCTCCACTCGGTCAATGGGCGCGATTTCGGAATGGAGGTACTTTACCCTAATCCCCATCTCTGACAAATATTCGGCCGTATCTTCGGCTAACCTTTTGGTTAAAGTTGTTACCAGTACCCGTTCCTTTCTTTCCGCCCTTTTCTTAATCTCGTTTAATAGGTCATCAATCTGTCCGGTGGTTGGTCTGATAGTCATCTTTGGGTCAACTAAACCCGTCGGTCGGACAATCTGCTCCACGAATTTTCCATCGCACTTCTCAATCTCGTAATCGCCCGGGGTAGCAGAAGTGAAGATGACCTGATTGATTAATGTTTCAAACTCCTCAAATTTTAATGGTCGGTTATCAAGACAGGAGGGAAGGCGGAAGCCATATTCCACCAAAATCTCCTTTCTTGCCCGGTCACCCCGATACATCCCGTAAATCTGCGGAATTGTGACATGGGATTCGTCAATGACCATTAAGTAATCCTTCGGAAAATAGTCTAAAAGACAATAAGGCCTCTCTCCGGGTTTCCGACCGGAGAGGTGCCGGGAATAATTTTCAATCCCTGGGCAATAACCGAATTCTCTAATCATTTCTATGTCAAATCTCGTCCTTTGGGTAAGTCTCTGGGCTTCTAAGAGTTTCCCTTGTTCTTTTAACTCTTGGACCCTCTCTTCCAATTCCTCTTCAATTGAGGCAATCGCCCTTTCCAAACGGGATTTATTACTAATAAAATACTTAGCCGGATAGATGACAACCCTCTCTTTTTTCTCTATGGTGTCCCCGGTTAAGATATCAAATACCCGAATCTCTTCTATCCTTTCTCCGGAGAAATAAAGTCTAATTCCATAGTCCCGATGGGAGGGATGGATTTCCATTGTCTCACCCCGAACTCGGAAGGTGGCGCGTTTCAACTCTAAGTCGTTTCGGGCATATTGGAGGTCAACCAATCTTTCTAAGATTTCGTCCCGGGTTAGAGACTTATTGATGTCAATTGGGAATAGACTCTCCTTAAATTCCCAGGGTTCACCTAAATTATAAATACAGGAGACCGAGGCGACAATTATCACATCCCGTCTTTCAATTAAAGAGGAGGTGGCACAGAGCCGTAATTTTTCAATCTCTTCATTGATGGAGGCGTCCTTTTCAATATACAAATCAATCTCCGGGACATAGGCTTCGGGCTGGTAATAGTCATAATAAGAGATGAAATATTCCACCGCATTTTCTGGAAAGAACTGCTTAAACTCACCGTAGAGTTGGGCGGCAAGGGTCTTATTGTGGGAGATGACAATCGTCGGTTTTTGCACCCTCTCAATAACATTGGCAATAGTAAAGGTCTTACCAGAGCCAGTGACGCCCAAAAGGGTCTGAAATTTTTTGCCTGCTTCTATTCCCGCCACTAACTTCTCAATCGCTTCCGGCTGGTCACCGGTTGGCTTAAAAGGTGCCTTTAACTTAAATTTCATCAAAAAATTATAGACCGAAAATTATTTAAGTCAATCTTTGCCTTTTTATGATTGAAAATGGAATAGGAAGATGAGCAAAATCGTGTCCAAATTAAAAATCTGCTAAAAAGTCGTCATCGGGGATTTAATGAGGAACTTAATTCCAAGCCTAATAGAGGATGTAATGGAGGGTGTAATCGGAGGCGTAATAAGGGGTCTAATAGGAAGCCTAATAGAGGGTGTAATAGAAAATCTAACCCCGAGCCTAATCAGGGGTTTAACCCGAAGCCGAAATGAGAGCCGAAGGCATAATTATCTGGAAAATGGAAAAGGATTCACAGCGTCTTTCATCAAAATAAAATCTTACCATAGTTAGGATATGAATTTTGTTGATAATTTGGATGTTTTTCATTCTTCATCTCCTAGGGAAAGAGTATATTTCTTATGGTATGCCTCGTCAAGTCTTTTTAGAAGTTGGGTTATTTCATTAAACATTTCTAAGTAAGAGAGGGAAGATTTCCGTTTTATTATCTCCTGTTTCTTCTCCTCCTCTACTTCCTTTGCTTTTAAAACCCGATTGAATGGCGTATCAACTTCATACTTTTTATATACCTTACCGCCAATCCGTTCTCTCTTTACCAATTTCATTGTCGGAAGGAAATAATTATGCAAAAGGGAAATAGTTCTTAAAAGACGGTCTAAAATTTCATACTCCTCTTCGGTATCATACCGCCGATAACCAACATAAGACCGCACCATTGTCCAATGCCGACTTTCCACATAAGGGGCATCATTTTTATGATAGTCACGAGAACGGGTATATTTAATCCCCTGCTCTTTGGTATAACCTAAAACAAAGGCATTAATAAACTCACTGCCATTATCAACATGGCGGGTATGAATCTTAAAAGGGACAGTTTGGTCAATATCTCTTAATGCCTGAAGGGTCCAGATTTGAGCCTTGTTCTTTAATGCCCTAAGTTCTGTCCAGCCGGTATTGATTTCTGTTTCCGTTAGCGTATAACAGAAAGTCCCTTTTGAAGAAACCCCGCCGTGATGCACCAAATCAATCTCCGTATAGCCAATCGGGCTCTCTTTTGGTTTATCAAAATAACTCTCCACCGGAATTTGCTTTTTTATTATTGAGGCGTGGGGATGTGGCTTATATCGCCGTTTTAATCTTGCCTTCTCTTTAACTCTTCTTAATAGTCTATCACAAGTAGCTGGGCTAATTTTGAGAAGTTTTTCTTTGCTCTCCTTTGGGG